>NZ_JBHSPY010000045.1:0-13708 GCF_042658245.1 Neisseria weixii | reverse complement strand
GGTAGTGTCTCACTTTAAAATTTTATTTTTTGTGATTCGCTTTTCTTCTTGTAAGGACCACGCTTTTTTGCAACAGGCTCAGGAACTAATCGCACAATCTCTTCAATGCTCCATACATGGTCACTAATGCCAGCAGCCATTGCTGGGGTAATACGCAAAGATTTATGTATTCGTCCAAAGTTGTAATACATAAAGTGCAAGCTGACTGCATTCATGTGATTTTCAACTTTTTTACTAAATCCATTGGTCAAACGAGTAAATCGTCTCATGTGCATACGCATGGTTAAATTTTGGCGTTCTACAAAGCTGGTACTAATGTGTTCATCTACTGGACTACCTGAAATAATTTGTTTGTATGCACCTTTAAATCCTGATGGAGAATAGCGGCGTTTATCATCAGTTGGTTGGCTGCCATATAATTTTACTAACATCGCATAATCAATTTCACCACCAAAGGCATCTTCAACTGCTTGTAGATATGGGTGGTGACCGTCAGTTGTAAGTTGAACACGATTGGCTAAACGACTGGCTACATCTTGCATGAATAGTTTAGCACAACCTGCATTACGCGCACCTACCAGCCAACTCAATATCAATTTACTTTCTGTTCTAATGCAGTCCAAGTATAGACATCACCATAACCAAAAATACCTTTCAACTCTTCAGGTACATTGCGCTGTTTAGCATAAACAAAACTCCAAATTTCATCACATTGAACTAATTTACTGGTAAGATTGCGTAAATTAAGGTCTTGATATTCAAAACAAGCCCTACCTGTATCAACCAATAATTTGGTAACAGTATTGATTGAGCAACCAACAATTCTCTCTATTGAACGCATAGAACAGCCTTCAAGAAGAAGCTGGATTACTTGTACTTTTTTATCAATAGGTAGAATATTCATAGCTAAAATTCTCTTAAAATTCAGTTTGAATTTTAGCATGGAATAAATCACTTTTTTAATTTTAATCGTATATTTTTGCAAAGGAATTATTATGAATCATAAAGACATAAAAACAGCCAGCCAATTATACAGGGATTAACTCAAAAGACATTTTCGCAAGCAAAATTTGAATTTGATAATAAATATTTAGGGGCTGTATTAGATTATCAGTTTTGACACACCAAAGAGTAGCTAAAAATTCTATGAATTTAGCGTGATATTTAGGGCTAATCTAATACAGCCCTTTCAATATTCCTAAAACCCATACCCCACCCGAAACCCCGTTACCCATCTTTTCGTTTCAAAGCCCTCGGGCTTTTTCAAAGCGCGGCTGGCGAACAAATCATAATACAGTTGCCCACCCGCTTTCATTTGTCCGCGCACACCAAGCGTTGCGCCAGCCAGAGTTTGTCCCAATAACCATTGCGCGGATTGTCCTGAAACGCGTCCCACATCTGCACCTAAATATAACTGATGTCCTTGTTTGAAGTTCCAACTCAAATCATTGCGCCAATACCAACCGCGTTCGGCTGCTAGGCTCAATTCGCCATCAAAGCCGCGTACGGTGTAGCGACCGCCAATGGCAAATTTGTCTTGGGCTGTGAGCGGTGTTTTATTCCATTGTGCTTGGATGGTTGTGTCGTAAGCAAATGGTTGTTTACCAATTTGGAAAGGAATATTCACATCGGCACTTGTTGTCCAAATTTTCATGCGCGATGTGCCTTCGCCAAAGGCTTCTTCGGGCGCTGGCAGAGCATCGCTCATGCCTGTGCCGCATTTGTAGGCGATTTTAAAATTGGCGGTGCTGCTGCCGATGTATTCTTTATGGCTTAACTCAGCCAACCAGCCTGCGGTTTTGCGGCGTTGTACCGTGATTTCTGCGTCATCAATATAGCTTTGTGTTTCACGAGTCCACAATTTTGCACCCAAATGTGTTTTGCGTTTGGCATCGCGGTAGATTAAGCGGTTGAAACCAAAATCTGTATTGTAACTTTTGCCGTTGTAGTCGTAGGCTTCGGCCAAACCTGCCACAGCCTGATGATAACGGTAGCCGCTGTGATTAAATGCCCATGTCCATTTGCCAAAGGGAACGGAATAGTGGACGGCATAATTGCGGCTGTTGCCTTTTTTCAGGCTGCCTGAACGGCCTGTTTCATCGGGTACATTGCCGATTGAATGTCCATAGTTCACATAAAACAAATCACTCAATCCCAGTGGATTATCCGCTGAAAAAGTAACATTGCCTTGATATTGCCTTGATATTTGCCTGTTGCTTTCGTGCCTGAATCATCAATGCCCACATTTAAACGTTAAGGCAACAATCGTTGCTGCCACTTTACCAACACCGTGCTTTGATTGGGTACGCCGTCCACTGGCACAATTTGAATATCCGCGCCCGCTGTTGGAATACGCTTTAAATTCTCCAAACCCTGTTCCAAATCGCGTAAATTCAAGATGCCGTCTGAACGGGTGGGGAATTCGTTTTGAAATGCCGCAATTCTATCCGCATGAGTTTCATCCTTTTGCGACACATCAATCTCAATGTTTTTCAAATACCCAGCCAACACCGTTAATACCAACTTACCGCTGTTTAAATCCTGCGGTGCAGCCAAAATGCGTGTGGTGGTGAAACCGCGTCCGATAACTGCATTCTGCGCTACGGTCATGATGCGGTTAATATCGCCCGCATTCAAACATTTGCCTGCCTGAAAACCTGTTTCATGCAATGCGCGTTTTAAAGCAAACTGGAATTTTTGATGGTGTTCGCCTTCTAAAACCACTTCATTAATCGCAAAACACGGTTGGCTGTCGTCATTGCCAACAGGCTGATTGACTGTTTCATTAACCTGCCCACTATCCAAACGCACATCTGTTTCAGGCTGCATCGTTTGACGCAACTGTTCTTCGCGTTGGCGTTGCAAAATATCTTGTTGCAAACGGATTTCAGCAGGGTTAGGCGCGGCGAACAAAGTAGCAGGAGCGATGATACCTGCCGATAAGCAGCACAAAGACAAGAGGCGAATATTAGGCAAATAAATGAAGTTTCATGGTGTGGTCGCAAAGTTAATAAAATCATCAATAAGTATTGATTGAATACATGGTTACATTTAAGACACGGTTGCATTAAGCTCCAAAGGTTAAAACCCTCAAACCCTTATCCGCTCCCTTATGATACAGAGCGCGTACTGTTGTATTGGGAAATAACTGGCGTACAGCCGAGCGCATTTGATGGCTGTGTCCCAATGGTGCAAACCATTGGATAATCCAAATATTATCGCCGCAGTTCCAATCACTGTTGTCGCGTAAATAGCGGTCGGATTGCAAATAATGCGCCTGCGCCACTTCATCAAAATATGCCCAAGAGATATAGCCAATTGGTTGCGTACCCTTGCAAAACAGAGCAAATTGACCGTTTTTTAACACAGGTAATACATACGCCATCATCTCAGCAATAGTCACTTGGCGATGGCTGGCAGATTGATGCCATAGCCAAGTCATTGCACCAAGTGCTTCGCTTTCGTTCCATGTCTCATTGGGGAAGAGCTTTGGGGAGATGATGTTTAGGGGTGGGGTAGGCATAGTTCAAGGGGGGGAGTTTGGAGGGTTAAAACAAAATAAAATAGTGTAAAGGGTATTTTTCAGGCAGCCTTGCATGTTTTATCCAAATCTCTGATTTGGCTATAAGTGAGTGTCTAAATCTATGATTTAGCCACACGAACTTATGCAAAGCTAGAACAGCATGCCGTAGGCAGTAAATAAAGTTAAGCATCGCTAAAACCGCGTGTGCATGAATGCACACCCTGCCATTTCACGGTTGGTATGTTGCACAGGCTACGCTGGCTAATTATCAGTACATTGATTGAAAACATGTTCAACTGCCTTTGGGGACAAAGGATTGCCGCATTTACTGCAATAATCGATATTAAATGGAGATACCCCTTTTGAATAAGTAACATTATCGTCATCTAAACTAATAGCTGTGCCATTCAGTTTTTGAAATTCATGACAATACGGACATATTCCAGCAATTATTATAAAAAAAACAGTACCTATCCCACCAAAAAAGAAATACATAAAAAACATTACTCCTAATATGGTGTTATCTAAAAAACTATGACCAGTTATTATTTTTTGAATAAGTGCCAAACCTGAAATTATGCCAAAAATCACAAAAAACAATTTAGGATAACGCATTTTTCTTTGGAATTTACTAGCAACCAACATAGCGTTTTCTTTATCTTTTAATTTTATAGTCATATTTCTGAGTCCTGCCATTCCAAATATCCCATTTAAGCATCAATCCACTACCTATTTGTGTTTTTGTCGAAACCTTTCCTTCCGCTCCTCTGTATATAGAAGAACTATTATTGGATTTATATTCCCTTCCTCCATATATACTTGCATTCCCATGAAATATTAATGCTTTACCTTCCAGTTCTAATTTTGTACCTAGTGTTGCATTATTATCAGAAGGATTGGAACCGAATTTAGGATTCCATATGGTATATTCTGTTGTTGCATCAAAACTCTTATTATCATCAATTTCTAATTTTCTTGTTTGTTTTGATATACCACCAGAAGCTATCACGCCGATGCCTAAACCAATTCCACCCTCTGCTTGTGCAGAAGAACCTCTATTACCTAATGTTATAGTGACCTTACCATTGACTTGAGGACCGACTCCTATTGCTCCAGCCAATTCGCTTTTTAATTCCAATCCAGTAGGATAGTTGTAATCTCGCTTTCCTTGATATGTAGATGTATCAATTTGATTTCTGAAATTATTACATTCTGCTGTCTTAATACCTTTATCACAAGCTGCATACAGTTCTCGTAGGTTTTGTAAGCCTATCTGCTCCCATTTTTCTTCAACTTTTAATTCACACAAGAAATCCCCTTTGCAGGAACGTAATTCAGCTTTTTTAATTTCCCGTTGCCCTTTTCGTAAGTGATTATTCTCCACCGCCCCCTGCGCATTCAGGCTGCCCTGTACCGCATTGGCTGTGCTATTCCCAACAGCCCCACCCGCAGCAGTCCCCAGCAAGTTCGTAATCGCCGTTACAGCCTCTTTCTCTTCTGCCGTTAAATCGCTTCCTTTGTCTTTTCCATATAGCCATTTACCAATCACAGGCGCAGCCGCTTCCGCACCACCTGCGCTTATCGCTCCTGCCAGTGCATTATGCTCTCCTGCCGCAGCAGTTGCCGCGCCTAATACTGCATGGGCGAGTATATGGGCGGTTTGTTGTCCTGTGGTGGGTTCGGCATTTTCTGTTTTGCCACTGCGTTGGTTTTCTTGGGCTAATCCTTTGAAGTGTTGTCCGATTTGATATGACAATGCTGGCGATGCAGTCGCTGCGGCAATCCCTGCTGTACTCTGAGTGGGCGCACTTAATCCTGCGCTTATCATATTGAGCAATACGCCACCACGTTGCCAATTTGCCGCTGATTTTTCTGCATTAGCCGCTTCTTGCAGTTTAATGACATAGGTTGCCATATCATTATTGGCTAACGCTTCTTCAGCAGCTTTTATGGCAGCTTTTTCTTTTACTTTTTGCTCATCATATTTTTTGTTGATGTGCGTCCCTGCTTGCTGGCTGGTTTGACTGAATTGCTGGCTAACCGTTCTCTGCAAATCCAACTCACTTTGCACCGCATCTTTGTCAAAGGTATTTTTCAGGCTGCCTGAAAGATTTGGGTTCTCTTGTAGGGCTTCAGTATTTAGCTTGGTGTGAATTTCGGCTTTGCTTTGCTCGGCTGTTTTGCCAGTCAGCTGGATTTGCTTTTGTTTATCGGTAATGATGATGTTGCGCGTATTGATGCCGCTTTTTGTTACGCTGCTTTGACTGTTGCTGTCGCTGCCGTAACCGATAGACGAACCTGTGCCGTTTTTATCGGCTACGGTTTTTAAGCGGCTTTCTTGCGGATTATTTTGCGCTCCCTGTCCTAATGTATCGCCACTCACAGCAATACTCGCACCAACACCGAAGCTCTCGCCATCGTAGCTGCTGCGGTTTTGAATGTCGCTGAAGCTGAGTGTACCTGTGGCAAATCGGTTTTTACCGTTGTCTTCTGCGCTTTGGCTGGAAGTTATCAATGCGCCTTTAAGGTCGGTGTTGTCTTTTATTTGGATTTGATAGCCGTCATCACCAGCAAAGATACCGCTTTGTTGGGTAACGCTTTGGTGTTCGGCATTGATGTGGCTTTGGCTGTAATCGCCACCAGCACTGAAGCCATAGCCTATGGTTACTTGTGCGCTGCCGTTTTGTTGTTTGCTTTGGTAGCCCTCGCTGTCTTGTACGCTTTGGATATGCAGGTTTTTGGCATCAACTTGTACGCCTTTACCTATGACTTGTGCGCCTTTGAGCATGGTGTCGCCGTTGCTTTGGATAATGGTTTGGCTATTTGAATCGCCAACATGGGTATGTCGGTGGGGAATGCTGTCGCCATTGCCGTAGCCTTTGCCAACATTGCCGCCTGCGGTAAAGCCTAATGACCAGCCACCTTGCCCGAATGAAACAGCAGCACCTGCATTCCAACCTGCTGATTTGTTTTGGCTACGTTCGGTATTGGTTTGTTCGGCTGATTGCAGATTGATTTGGTTATCAGCAATTAGGGTAGTTCCTGCTTTGCCTACAACGCCTGCGCCTATGATGTTGATATTAGATTGTTCGCCTGCACCTGTGGCGATTAATGTGGTTTGTCCGCCTGATTGGATTTGGCTCGCGCGGGCTTCGTTTGCTTGAATTTGGGTGGTTTGTTGGTTTTTCTGTTCGCCGTAGGTAATGGAAATGCTGATTTGCTTGGCATTGGTTGTTCCATTGACTAAATCTTGCGCGCTCTTGCCTGTTTGATAGGCTTGCCAACCTGCATTGGCGGCTGCCATGGCATTGACGCGATCGTTTTTGCTTTGTCCGACTTGTTTACCACTTTGTGCGATGGCAATAGCTTGTTGCGCCAAATCGGTAACAGGCGAGCTGAATGCCACCGTTAAACCTTTTTGTTCGTAGGTTTGGGTAGTTTTGTTGTCAAACTGGTTTTGCGCAGCTTTAATATTGATGTTTTTTGCGGCAATTAGGAGATTGCCCTCAGGGCTGGAAACGGTACTGCCGATTTGGGTGTATTGTTTGCCTGCAATAATGGTGGTATCGCCTTTGATACTGCCTACGGTGCTGCCTGTATGTTCTGTGCTTTGGGATTGGTTTTCCAGCGTATCTTTTTTGCTGCCAATCGTGAAGCCAATACCTGCGCTCATCAATCCTGATTTTTTGGTTTGATGATAGGTTTTACTTTGGTTTTGAGTTTGGATTGTGCCAATGTGAACATTATTGCCTGCTTGAATCAGGGTGCCGCTGTCGGAAATGACATTGCTGCCACTGATGGTGGCATCGTGTCCAGCCTGCAATAAAACTTGTTTGCCGTCAAAAGTGCTGCTTTGAGCGGTTTCGTTATGACTTTGGGCTTTATCGGTAATGACTAATTTATTACCGCCGCCGCTTCTGCCTGTGTGTTTGGACGCATCATCAGCTTGAGTAGTATTGATGCCCGCGCTGATATTAATGTCATTTTTAGCGGATACGGCAAGCGTGCCGTTTGCGCTGCTGACTTCGGCAGCTTTGGCATTAAGGTTGTTGTCTGCCAACAGAGTAACATCGCCTTGTGTTTGAATACTGCTGCCGACTTCATTAGTTGAAGCGCGAATAATGTGGTTGTCGGCATCAAAATGGGTTTCTTGATGTTTGCCGGTTTGTACGGCATCTAAATTGATGTCGCGTCCTGCTTGCAGCTGGGTTTGCCCTTGCGTTGATTGATTGCTGATTTGACTGGCAATGAAGTTGATGTCCTTGCCTGCTTGTGCTGCTAAAACACCTTTTTCCTTACCTGTGATGTAAATACCTGCTACTCGGTCTAGGTAAGTGCTACTGCCTTGCGCATTTTGGCTGCCGGCGGTTGTGCTTTGGCTGTTGATGTTGTTGCCTGCTTTTAGCAATAATGCCTGTTCAGCGGAGAGACCGCCACCAATATTGTTGATGTCTTGCGTAGCAGAAACAGCTGCTTTTTGAGCATGAACACGTCCACCGATATTGTCTAAAGTATCGGTGTTAATAATAAGCGCATTGCGCCCTGCAATGGTACCTAAGTTTTTCAGGCTGCCTGAAACGTCTATTTGTACATTATTACCTGACAATAATGCGCCTTTGCCGTCTATGTCGCCATTTTGAACGCGTACATAAACTTGCGGCACCAATACGGTTTGCGTACCGCCATCAGGGAGTTTGACTTCTTTTTGCACTAACCAAACGATGTCGCTGGTCAGCTGCGCTACCTGTTCGGCACTCAATGCAATGCCGACACTGAGATTCATGGCTTTGGCTGCCGTAATACCATTATCCATCAACGCTTTGAATTGCTCTTCATCGTTTTGGTAACCATCTAAACGGCGGTGTCCTGTGAGTGCAGTAATTTGTTCGTTGATGAGACGTTGCTCGTAGTAACCATCACCCAGACGTTTGTGTAATCGAGCAGAGTCTGTTTTGAGCGCAGACAGCATATACTCACTGCTTATCCATTGGCGGTAGTTGGTAAAGCGTGGGTCGGTTTCTACCAAATAACCATTGTGATTTGGATGGATGGTAAATAGGCTACTGGTGGGTAGTAAGGCAGAGCTGCCTGTACCATTCAGTATGTTTACTTGATTGGTTAGCGTGCGAATGTTGTCCCAACCACCCAACTGCAAACCTGCGTTTTGTTCGGGCCCAGTATGGCTGGTTGCTTTACGGTTGGACTCGTAAGCAAATGAACCCAGTGAGAGATTGTTGGATTTCGGTAGGTAGTGTGTATGAGGATACGTCATAACCTGTTTCATCACGCCCTTTATGTCTCTCACGCCAATAGCGGTGTAATTTACCATTTTCACTGGAAACGATTTTTTGCCCAAAGGTTTGCTTATTGTGCAAACCGTTTTGTTCGGTAGGCGCAATTAGGCTGCCGCCAGCGATGATTTGGCTGTCGGTATTGAAGACTTTTTCGGCATCAATGGTTAAATTGCCACCTGCAATGATTTTGGCTGGCGCAGTTTGAGTAACTTGGGTTTCTTGAGTAATTTGGTCGTAATCGTATTTGTGCCATTGCTCATGGGTTGCGCCGTCTGGTGTACGCAGATGGATGGATTCATCATCGTAGGTAAACCAACCCTGTGTTTGTTGCATGCCTTCGCGTAAACGTTCGTTGCGTCCTTGTGCTTCGTAATCCACAATACGCTCGCGCCCTGTCTCTACTACTTGCGTTTGCAAATGCTCATTGGTATTACGCAACGTTTCAACACCTAAACGCATTTTGCCTGCGGCTTCGATAGTGGCACTGGCGTTGTGCAGACTTTGAGCTCTACCTACGGCTTGACCTTTGGCATCTAATGCACCACCAATCGCCATATCATTGCCACTGTAAATCAGACTGTTTTCACGGTTGTTTAATTGATTAATTCCTAAGTTCAAGTTTTCTCGTGCAGCAATGGTGGCACCAGTGCCATTTTCATCTTGATTGTCTAAACGAGTGGCAGCAATGGCTACGTTATCGCCATAAATCCGACCTGTACCGATGTTACGCACCTGTTCGGCTTGAATTTTGGTTTGCTGTCCATCGATTAAGCCGCGATTATCCAAACTTTGCTGCGCGGCAATATCTGTTGTACCACTTGATTGAATACTGCCTTGCGCTTCATTATTGATGCTGTTCGCTTGAATTTGAATGTATTTACCTGCTTGCAAAGTATGTGCATTTTGCAGGCTGCCTTGTGTACTGAATAAAAGCTCATTACCTGCTACGATGTTGCGCTCTACATGGAAATCATCTTGCAGTGCAATATCGAGCTTATCGTCAGCGGCAAGCGTGCCTTTATTGGATAAAGATTTGGCTTGAATAGAAACATCATGACCTGATTGAATCGTGCCATCTGTATTATCAATCTCAAGGGTATGCCGCTTATCATCATGAATGGCGAGTTGTTGGTTGGTTGCTATTTCGCCATTTTGATTGTTTAGGCTGCCTGAAACGGTAAATTGTGCATTTCCAGCAGACAAGAGTTTGCCCTGTTGGTTATCTACCTTTTGGCTATGAACAGTCAGTTGTTGTGTGGTCGTGATATTGCCGTTTCGATTCAGCAGTTGCTGACTTTGAACATTGGCTGTATCTACAACAATTTGCCCTTGCGCATTATTTAAGATTTGACCTTTTGCTGTCAGTTGTCCAATAGCAATGCTGCCTGAATTGCGTAAGCTGTTTTGACTGGCAATACGGCTACTGCCTTCGCCCAAAATATTACCCGCGTTATTTAAATGACCTGTATTGAGCGTTAAATGCTTGGCTTGAATTTCTGCTTGTCGGGCATTATTCAGGCTGCCTGAAACGGTTAAATCAGCTTTGCCTGCCGACAACAATTTGCCATTAGTATTATTCAGCCGAGTGGTTTCAATCGTTAGCTGTTTACGTGTTGTGATGTTGCCGTTTTGATTATTGAAACTATCTGTTTGAATATGGGCCTTATCACTGATTAACGCCCCGTTTTGATTGTTAAACGCTGCGCCTGTTACGTCCAGTTGATGAACATCTATTTGCCCAGCATTATTTAACCCTTGCTGTGCCACCACGGTGGTTTGCCCATTGGCAATGATGCTGCCTGAATTGGTTAAAGTATTACTTGTTTGAATCAAACCATCAGCAAAGGTCGGGGCTGCGGTTGATGTAACTGTACTAACGGCTGCACTACCTGCACCTGCTGCAGTGGTCGGTGCGGTAGGGGAGGAATTTGAAGATGTGTTCGGAGTGTGATTTCCTGTATTGCTGTTTGAACCATTTGATGACGCAGGTATCGTATCCGGCAAACCAATGCGGCCACGATTATCCATTTTGCCCTGTGCTGCAATATAGAGTTTTTGCAAACCTGTTTGGGCGAGTTTACCTTGATTGTTGAGCGTATCGGTATGGATAGCCAAACGGGCGGCTTCAATCGTACCTGATGCCTCATTTTTCAGGCTGCCTGAATTGCGAATAGACAATTCGCCAGAAGACAATAATGTGCCGCTATTTTGAATAGATTGGGTTTGAAGTTGCGTGCTTTGTTGTGATGCAATTGTACCGCTATTTTCAACAGTTTGACTGCGGATATTGACTTTGTGTTCCGCCAAATTGTTGGCATCTTGCGCATTCGTAGCAGCAATTGTGCCGCTATTGCTCAACTGCCCTTTGGCATCAATGGCAACATTGCCAGCAGAAGCAAACAGTTGCCCTTGATTACCAATACCAGCTTGTTGTGCTGTGCTGATTAAGGTGATTTTGCCAGCATACATACCGCCTAATGCACCTGTGTCTATGGCATACAGTGGTGTGCTTGAAATGGTAGCAGTAGATGGGTTGTTGGTTGATGATTGGCTGCCTGAAATATTGTTTACTGCATACACCGTCCCATCTGCGGACACATTATTTTGTCCCACCAATATGCGTACATCTTTGCCCCAAATCGGCGCATCTATTTTGACTGCTTGGCTCAATAATTGGGTGTAATCGGTTTGACTGGCATCCAAACCTTGCCCAGTTATCCCAATACTGCCTTGTTGCACAGCAAAACCTGTTAAAGCCCCTGCTTGGTATTGTGGCATACCTGTGGTCAAAGTGGCGCGAGAGGCATTAATAAATCCTGCGCCATTCACTTGAATGCCCGCAGGATTGGCAATTACCACTTCTGCTCGCCGCCCACCCACTTCAATATAACCATTTAATAAAGATGGATTGGCAGAATTGACTTGATTGACAATTATGCGTGCTTGACCACCTGCCAACCAAGGATTGCCTTGAATCCAGCCACCTAATTGCGTTTGGGTATGACCACGACTGTTATTTAAAATTGCCCCTTTGTTATTGACATCAAACTGCTGGTACTGATTGATAGAAACCCCCGCCGAAGTAGGGGGTTGAATGTTGATTTGCGGTGTACCGTTGCCTGTTTGCAAAATGGTGGGTTGTTGGGTTTTAGGGGCGGTTTTATCGGCAACGATACCCTCTGCAAAAGTTAAAGGCGCGACCAAAATACTGGCTGCGCCTAAAATTAATGATACAGAAAAGGATAATACGGAGAATGCTGAATGAACCGAACCCATAGCCACTTCAACGGATTAAGCTGTTGTATCGGCGGCTGACTTACCCTCATGAGTGGTGTTTTCAGCGACAACCATCATGCAACCGCGTTTTTTATTGAAAATCACTTTGTAGAGGGTTTTGTTCATGATTGTTTCCTAATACTAAAATTTAATGTTTTAAATTTAAATTATCAATGTTAAATTATTTGGGGCTGACGTAGATTAGTCCTAAATACCACACCAAATTCGCAGAGTTTTTAGCTGCTCTTTTGGCGTACCAAAGTTAAAACGAACACGCATTCTTTCAAGAACAATGGAAAAGATTTACGGTCAATTCCGTTGTATTTTCTCAGAACACGTTTTGCTTGGTTCCAGAAATTTTCAATGCCATTGATGTGGTTTTGACGGTCTGCAAAAATCTGTGAATGATTGATGCGATGATGAATAAATTCGCTTACATCAAGAACATCATAGCTTTTGTAACAGTCTGTATAAACAATACTATCAGGCATGATTTTTCGTTTAATAACAGGCAATAAAGTAGTTTGTTTGGTGTCTTCAACAACAACGGTATAAACTTTACCATATCGTTTTAAAATACCAAATACAGCTACTTTACCTACTACTCCGCGACCGCGTTTGCCTTTACGTTGTCCGCCAAAATAGCTTTCATCTAATTCAACAGAACCATCAAAAACTTCATCTGCTTGAAGTTCTAAATGGTAGGCAATGACTTGACGGATTTTGCGGTAAAACAGGGCTGCTGAATTGGGGTTAATCTCCAACAAATTGGCAGCTGCGCGGGCAGTAACTTCAAGTACAAAAAATTCAAGCAATCTCTTTTGTGCTTTTTTGTTTAATTTACAGTTTGTTATCTTCATTTTTGCAGGGTAGCATAACTGCTAATCTAATACAGCCCCATCTACAATTTCACTCGATTTACTATTGGGTCATATTGAACCAATCAGGTATTGAGAAATGGTTGCAACAGGAAGTTCTTCTTTTACTAAATTACCCAGAACAATTTCTGTTTGGGTTCTTTTAATGATTTTTCTGAAAAGAACTTGGAGTAAAGGATTTTCAGAATTAGCTGGATTTTTAACAACAGCACCAAACCACCACAACATATACAAAAGTTTTATCTAAATTCCGATTCATCTGCGAAACCATTTGCCGAAATTTATCGAGGCAATCCCGAAAATCTTTCAGCAAATGGTTATACTGAACCGCCTTATCTTGCCATACTTGAATGAGATTATTCGGATAATTTTGTAGCAACCACAAACAGGCATGAAGTATGGTGTATCAAGTCAGTCTGCGGCTTTTCCAAATTCAGCATTTGCAGCGGAATAGACGTATAAATTAATCTATTTCTTACTTTGCTCTTCAATAGATTGAGCATTGATAAATGCCATCAATAAAGTTTCAGAATCTTCATCATTGTGAGCAATTGATGAGACCTGAATTTTTGATGCTGTTTGAGGCTTAATCATAATATGCTCTTGCTCTGCCTTTTCAGCAACAGCTTTTGCAAGTTGATTAAAATCTAGTCTTTGGCGTTTTTTCATAGTAAGTGTAAACTACCACAAAATATACCTATTGACTAGCCTATCAAATTTCAAAGTGAGACACTACC
>NZ_JBHSPY010000044.1:0-13922 GCF_042658245.1 Neisseria weixii | reverse complement strand
GAATGGCGTTTTAACCACAGTGAGATAAAGTCTCTTGTTCTATTTTAAAACAATTAGTAAAGCAGAATTTATTCTAGTTGTCTAGTACAGCCCCAAACTGTAATGCCATCCCCCAAAAAAACTCCACTAATCGGCAATTTTTGACGGGATAGCAGATGACATTTCAAACAGATGCAGTTATCCGAGCAGGCAGCAGGCAGCATAAGAAATCAGCCCGCCGCCCGCCATCAGCCACAGCATTAGTATGCCTGCCGTCAACAAGGGTTTTACGCCTGCCTGGCGGATACTCTGCCAACGCGTCGTCAGACCGAGGGCAAACATGGCGGCTGTCAGCAAAAACATATCCAGATTAAGGATTGTATCGTGAATCTTCGGCGGCAACTTCAAGAAGCTGTTTACGCCCGCTACAGCGAGAAACCCGAAGGCAAACCACGGAATAACTATGCCGCCTTCCTCCGCGGGCATGCTGTCGAAATACCTCATAATCCACGGCAGAAGCAGCAAAAACGGGGCGAGTAATATCACCCGAATCATTTTTGTAATCACCGCCACATCGGCCACAGTCTGGTTGACGGCCGATCCGGCCGCCGCCACCTGCGCCACCTCATGGATTGTGCCGCCGGTAAAAACTCCCCAAGCGAATTGTCCGGCATCCGGTATTCCGCCGGAAAACAGTAACCCTGCCAGCAAAGGATACAGAAACATGGCAACCGTTCCGAACACCACCACCGTAGCAACCGCCACACTGACGGCATGCTCCTTGGCTTTCAGCACCGGCTGCGCCGCAAGCACCGCCGCCGCACCGCAAATGGCACTACCCGCGCCGACCAATGCCGCCGTATGGCTGTCCAGTTTGAAACGCCGGCCTATTACCATCGCCAGCCAGAAAGTACTGCCCACGACGAAGACATCCGTCAGCAACGCCGGCCAACCGGCATACGCCAACTGCGACAATGTGATTCTGAAACCGTAAAGAACGATACCCAAACGCAGCAGCTTGGTTTTGCCAAACTGCACACCTTCAAACAGTTTCATAACATACTGTGGGGGGATGATGTTGCCTGCCGCGATTCCGGCAATGATCGCCACTGTCAGCGGGCCGATACCGGAATCCGACAGTTCCGGCAGTCGGGCCAACCGCATACATATCCATGCCGCCACAGCAACCGGAATCATCTGAACGGCAACCACACCATAATATTTGCATTTTTCTTTCATTTCCTTCAAAGATCCTAGCGTTGTTTACACTTTTCGTTTTTCAGTTAAAAGCTCATTTTAAGATTTTTAAGAATGTTAAAAGTACCGAAAGATACTGATTTTCTGAAAATCCAAAAATCACAGAACAGTTATTTTAATAAAAAATAAGGCGCTATCCTAGATAACCAGGATATATCATTATTTACCAATTGTTTTAAAATGGAAATTTGATATCTGTTTCACTGTTGTCAAAACGACGCGTTCGCACTCCTTCAAATACAGATCAAAATGCTCTTTGGGAATAATGCCGTCAAACTTGCGTAAATGTCGTTTTGTCCGGTTCCCAACGTTCCCGGTTCAGTTAATGTGATCTGCCGTTCTGCAACATGTGTCCTTGGCCGGTGCGGAAGCGGTTAAAATCCACTTTCCTCAAAATATACCGCGGCTGCGGCGGCAACGGTATAAATGCGTCGTACGGCACTTTTTCAGGGATTACCGGCAATAACCATTGCCTGGTCTATCGGGGAAAACAACGGTATATAACATTGCGCTTCAAAAAACCGTATGCCGATACTTCCTGCCGCATCGCGAACGCATTTGCCTTTACTCCGCTCCGGCCGTGAAAGCAATTTTATCTCCACAGGGAACATGCCAATCCGAGAAGTCGGTTTTTCCAATTATCAAGTAAAATTCCCGACATATTACTTACGGTTTAAGTATTTTTTCCACAGTTTTTTCCGTTTTAAAGGCAATTTCCGCCAAATCGGCGGCACGCAAATCCGCTACAATTTCGGCAATCCGCCGTACGTTTTCCGGCGTATTAACCCCGTCACACAGCATAAACGGGCTGTCGGTTTCCAAAACCATATCGTCCAAATCCAGATACCGTACAACTTGACGCACTTTTTTCGCCTTCGGATTCAACAGAAGCGAGCGGATACCGATTTTAAAACCACAACGCAGTAAAATCTGTGCTTCTTCCACGCTGCCGGAAAATGCATGTGCAATGCCGCCTTGGGTAAAACCGGTTTGCTGCACCGCATCGGCAATCGCGGCTGTGGCTTTGACGTTGTGCACAATCACCGGTCTTGCCAGCTTTTGCGCTAACGCCAGATGTCGGCAAAAGGCGTCGATTTGCCGCTGCTTTTGCCTTTCAGACGGCCTATTTACCAGAAAATCCAAACCGGTTTCGCCCACCCATGCTTGCGGATATTGCAGCAATAAGCGTTCGAGTCCGGCAAAATCCCGGGGGGTGGCAGCTTCAACAAACCACGGATGAATGCCCAAAGCAATATGTACGCACTGTTCAGACGGCGTGTTCATTGCCAATAAGCGTACCACATCCGCCCAATCGCTGCGCTGTGTAGCAGGCACGATAAAGCGCATCACGCCCTGCCCGGCCGCTTGTACCAAAATGTCGGGCAAACGGTCACGCAAGGCAGGATCGGCAAGGTGGCAATGGCTGTCGGTAAAATGCATGGTTAGGCCGTCTGAAAAGATTTCATTTGCGCTGAGAAGCCGTTTCAGACGGTCTCAATCAAGCCGAGCGCGTGTAATTTTTGTTGCACAGTCTCGGCGTTCCACCGATTCGATACCGCCAAGGTCAGCAGCGCGGCGGCAGTTTCCAAATTGCACTTGCCGCCGTTTACCACACCGGCTTGCCGCAATGCGCTGCCTTGGGCATACACCGCAGCGGCGCACCCTTGCGGCACTTGGCTGATGTTGAGCAACAAGCCACCGCCTTGGGTAAAGCTTTCTACCGCTTTAATGAACGCGGCCTCGCTTGGCGCATTGCCGTGACCGTAGCTTTGCAACACCACAGCTTGCGCGTCGGTATGCAACAGGCTGTCTGAAAAATATTGCGTGCTGAAACCGGGAATCAGCGTTTGGGCAATCACTTTGGCTTGAATATCGAGCGATAGAATATCTAAGCCGTCTGAAACGGGTTGTCTGCGGTTTTCAGACGGCCTTGCCAGCCATTGCCAACCGCCCGATTGCTGCCATTGCGCGAGTGCGCCGAAATGTGGGTTGCCGAATCCGGCGGCGGTTTCGGTGCTGACTTTGCTGCTGCCGATCGCGGGATAGAGCTTGCCGTTAAACGCAATCAGCACTTGCGGCAAGGCCAGTTCAAACGCGGCAACGGCGGTCGCCAAGTTCAGCGGCGCATCGCTGTCGGACGCGTCATACGGCCATTGCGAACCGGTCAGTATCACCGGCTTATCCAAACCTTGTAAAGCAAGCGCCAACAGATTGGCGGTGTAGGCCATGGTGTCGGTGCCGTGCAGAATCAGGATGCCGTCGTATTGCGGCATTTTTTCGACTAGCAATGCCAGCCAGTCGCGCCAATGGCTCAGGCTGACCGCTGATGAATCGATTAAAGGTTCGCATACATGCCAGTCGAACCGAAGGCCGTCTGAAAACGGTTGCAGGGCTTTGCCAACCAAATCGGTATCGGGGCGCAGGCCGTCGCTACCGCTGCGCATGCCGATGGTGCCGCCGGTATAGAGAACGAAGATTTTTTGTGTCATGGGTTTTACTCGAAAATAAAGGCCGTCTGAAAGCAGTTTACACGCCTTCAGGCGGCCTATTGTAACGATATTTGTGAGTGCGGTTCAAATTCCGATTATTTCTGCCAGGGCCAGCCTTCGCATGGGCTGGTTTCAAAGCGCACGGCGTGAATCAGTTCGCCCACTTCGATTTTGCCGTTTCGGTTGCGGTCGAGCTGTTTGAACGCACCGGCATCACCTGCTTCAAAATTCAAAATCAAACCGGCGGTATCGACATTTGCCCATTCGCTGGCTGTCAGCACGCCGTCGCTGTTTTTGTCGTTGGCACCGATAAATAACTTCGCCGCCAAATCAGGTTCGCATGCTTGCGCGGGGATTACCGCAGCCAACAGCAAAGCCGTTAACATCCATTTCATTGATCCACTCCCATTGTTCTCTATGATTCGTAACGAACATCATGGCACAGCCGCCTTTGCCTATGAATCAATGTGTTTCAATGGCAGGTTGTGCCGATGTACGGCCGTAAAAAAAGCATCTGAACGTCAGATGCTTTTGAATGAATAAAGTTTCACAAAGAGTCAAATATCGGCTTTTTTGGCCTTGGCACTGGCTTTTGCAGCCGCCGCAGCTTTGCGCTTGCGGCGCAATTCCGCCAATTTTTCGTGATAGAAACGGATGCGCTGGCGTTTGCGCCACCAAAACCAAAGCAACACGGCAGCACCGATACCGATTATCACAAACAAACCGGATTGGAAGCTGTGTACCTTCGCCATCAACCAATCGATATTATTGGCACCATAATCGCCCAAATACACCCACACCGGCACGGAAATCAGGGCGGCCAGACCGTCCATCATCAAAAAGCGCATATATGAAACTTTGCGGCTGATGCCGGCGGTAATGTAAATCGGTGTGCGCAGACCCGGCAGGAAACGGGCTACAAACAATACCCAGTTGCCGTATTTATCGAATTTTTCCTGCACCTGTGCATAGCGTTTCGGAGTCATCACGCGGGCAATCGGTTTGAATTGCAGGATTTTGTGCCCCCAAATGCGGCCGGCGGCAAACATACAGCCATCGCCCACCAACACGCCCAACATACCCACCACGACCATGACGTGCACATTGGTATAGCCCAAACCGGAAATCACGCCGCCGGTAACTAAGGTTACGTCTTCAGGAACAGGCACACCGAAACCGCATGCCAGCAGCACCAAAAAGACGGCGGCATAACCGTATTCAACGAAAAAGGCTTCCAAAAACGCAAACATCGGCAGGTAGTTCTCATCAGTGAAGTAGTTATTCTGGCAGACCGTTTCAGACGGCCTGATATTTGAATGCGGTATAACCGCCTTTTGATTATCGCTATTCTACCAATAGATAAGGCCGTCTGAAAGCATAACAAGCCGATTTCATCAAATATTCATTAAATTAACCGAACGCAACAAAAGGCGGCCCGGGTCAGCCGCCTTTCACTATTGATTACAATGGAATTATTTTTTCGCCCCCTGAATTGCTTCAGCGATGCGCTCGGCACCTTTTTTCGCCCAATCGGCTTGCTTGGCTTCCACCATCACACGCACCACAGGCTCGGTACCTGAAGCGCGCAATACCACGCGGCCTTTGCCTTCCAGCTCTTTTTCCACTTCGGCTAATACATCTTTTGACGCTTCCTGCCAGTTTTGCCCTTTTTGGATGCGCACGTTAATCATGGTTTGTGGAAACGGCTGCCAATCGGCGCACACGGTAGCCAAATCCTGACCCAAAATGCGCAATGCGGCCAATACCTGCAAGGCCGAAATCAAACCGTCGCCGGTGTTGTGTTTGTCCATGCACAAAATATGGCCGCTGGCCTCGCCGCCTATCAGCCAGCCGCGTTGGTGTAATTGTTCCAACACATAGCGGTCGCCGACTTTGGCACGGCAGAAGTTCACGCCCTGTTCGTTCAAAGCAATTTCCATGGCCATGTTGGTCATCACGGTACCGACCACGCCGCCGATTTCAATGCCTTCGCGCGCGCGGGCTTTGGCGATGACGTAAATCAAGTTGTCGCCGTCGTACACTTTTCCGTTTTTATCGACCATCATCAGACGGTCGCCATCGCCATCCAAGGCAATGCCGTAGTCGGCTTCATTTTGCAATACCGCGGCTTGCAGGGTTTTAGTGTGGGTGGCTCCGCATTTTTCATTGATGTTGTAACCATTCGGTTCGGCACCAATAGAAATCACCTTGGCACCCAATTCATGGAACACTTTCGGCGCCACATCGTAGCCCGCGCCGTTGGCGGTATCGACCACCAATTTCAGGCCGCGCAAATCCAAGCTGGCCGGGAAAGTCGATTTACAAAATTCGATGTAGCGGTCATCGGCGCCATTAATGCGGCGCGCGCGACCGAGTTTGTCGGATGGCAGGGTTTTCATTTCCTGATCGATTTTGGCTTCGATTTCCAGCTCAATTTCATCAGAAAGCTTCACGCCGCCTTCGGCAAAGAATTTGATACCGTTGTCGGAATAGACATTGTGCGATGCGGAAATCATCACACCGGCCGACAAACGCAAAGCGCGGGTCAGATAAGCTACGCCCGGGGTCGGCAGCGGGCCGGTTTGAATCACGTTGACACCGGCCGCGGTGAAGCCGGCAATCAGCGCCGCTTCCAGCATATAGCCGGAAATACGCGTGTCTTTACCGATTAACACGGTCGGTTTTTGCTCGGCATCATGCTGCACCAGCACCTGACCGGCGGCATAGCCCAGTTTCAACACAAATTCAGGGGTAATCGGAAATTGCCCCACTTCACCGCGCACACCGTCGGTACCAAAATATTTTTTTGCCATGGAGGTTGCTCCGTTATTCAAAAGTAAGAAAAAATTATAAAAGAGTATAGATGACCCAACAGGCGAAATCTGCCTAACGCGATTAGATGCCGTCTGAAAGGTATAGTTTCATGACCCTTATATTTCAGACGGCCTCAAGATATTGATCCATCGCTTAAACGCCCAGTGCCTGCCACACTTTCAGCGCATCGCAAGTGGCCTTCACATCATGCACACGGATAATTTGCGCACCGCGCGCCACCGACGCCAACGCCGCCGCCACGCTGCCGTGAACGCGTTCAGACGGCGTGTTTTCACCGGTCAATTCACCAATCATGCGTTTGCGCGACACACCAATCAACATCGGCAAACCGGTCGCCTGCATCAGTTCGGGCAAATGGCGTAACAAAGCGATATTGTGCTGCAAGGTTTTGCCGAAACCGAAACCCGGATCGAGCGTGATGCGTTCGGCGGCAATTCCGGCTTGTGCGCACTCCGCCACGCGTTCATTCAAATAACGCGCCACTTCGCCGGCCACATCTTGATACTGCGGATTATCCTGCATGTTTTCCGGCAAGCCCTGCATGTGCATCAGGCAAATACCGATATCGGGATAACGCGCCAACACCTCCACCGCGCCTTCATCAGTCAACGCAGCCACATCATTGATGATGTCCGCACCGCCTTGCGCCAACGCCTGTTGCATCACCACAGCGCGGCGCGTGTCCAAACTCACCGGCACATTCCATTTGCCGATTTCCGCCAACACCGGCTGCACCCGCTGCCACTCTTTTTCGGGCGGAACAAAATCTGCCCCGGGCCGCGTCGATTCGCCGCCGACATCAAGAATATCCGCCCCGTCTTTCAACAACTGCTCGGCATACCGTAAGGCCGTCTGAACATTTTGCGAATAAGTGCCGCCGTCTGAAAACGAATCCGGCGTGAGGTTGACAATCCCCATGATTTTCGGCTCGGCCAAATCAATCTTGAAACGACCTGCCTGCCAGATGGTTTGCGTCATGAATCTTCCTTATCTCAAACGGCTACACATAAACACGGCATTATAACAGGCCGTCTGAAAGGGTTAAATATTCAGACGGCCTGTTAATAGAATTGTCAACAATCTTGGTTTATGCCAAAATCCGATTCATCAAAACCTATCCCCCTTATTTTCTTGAGTGACTCAAAGGAAACATCATGTACCAGCATGTCGAATTCTACCCCGGCGACCCGATTCTGAGTCTGGTCGAAGTGTATAACAACGATGCCCGGCCGGGAAAAGTCAATTTAAGTATCGGCATTTATTTTGACGATGAAGGCAAAATGCCGGTGTTGCAATCGGTGCGCCAAGCAGAAGTGAAACGTGCGGCCAAACCGCGCACCAGCCCTTACCTGCCGATGGAAGGCTTGGCTGCGTATCGTGAAGCGGTGCAGCATTTGTTGTTCGGTAAAGACCATGCTGCCGTAAAAGAAAAGCGCATCGCCACCATCCAAACCTTGGGGGGCTCGGGCGCATTGAAAATCGGTGCTGATTTTATCCACCGCTGGTTTCCCGAGGCGAAAGCCTATGTCAGCGGCCCGACTTGGGAAAACCACAAAAGCATTTTTGAAGGCGCAGGCTTTGAAGTCGGCACTTATCCGTATTACGACCCGGCCACCATCGGCGTGAAATTCGATGAAATGGTGGCGTTTTTTGAAACGCTGCCGCCAAACAGCGTGCTGATTCTGCATCCGTGCTGCCAAAACCCGACCGGCGTGGACATGACCGAAGCGCAATGGGATAAAGTGTTGGATGTGATTCAGGCGCGTGGTTTGATTGCGTTTATGGACATTGCCTATCAAGGCTTCGGCGAAGATTTGGACAGTGATGCCTACGCCATCCGCAAAGCTGCCGACATGAGCCTGCCGCTGTTTGTGAGCAATTCATTTTCGAAAAATTTATCGCTTTACGGCGAACGCGTTGGTGGTCTGAGCGTAGTTTGCCCGACGCAGGAAGAAGCGGAATTGGTATTCGGCCAATTGAAATTCACCGTGCGCCGCATCTATTCCAGCCCTGCCGCCCACGGTGCCTATATCGCCGCCGATGTGATGAACACGCCGGAATGGTTTGCACTGTGGCAAAGCGAAGTATACGGCATGCGCGACCGCATCCGTGCCATGCGTCAGCGTTTGTATGAGGTGTTGAGCGCAAAAATTCCGGATAAGGATTTCAGCTACTTCATCAAGCAGCGCGGCATGTTCAGCTACACCGGCTTGACTGAAGCGCAGGTTACCCGTTTGCGCGAAGAATTCGGCGTGTATCTCTTGGCTTCCGGCCGCATGTGTGTGGCGGGATTGAATCCGAGCAACGTCGAATATGTGGCCGATGCCTTTGCCGGAGTATTGAAATAAGGCGGTAATTTGAAGTAAATCAAAAGGCCGTCTGAAAAAACTTCTCTTTTCAGACGGCCTCTTACATAATAACCTTTTTGGCGCACCCGACTGGGATCGAACCAGCGACCTTCAGCTTCGGAAACTGATGCTCTTCCAACTGAGCTACGGGTACATAAAACGTAAGATTAGCTTAAATTCGGGCATTTGGCAAAATTAATGTGCCAAGTGAATGAAAGGTTACACACGGCAACACAATCCGATCTTTAGAATATTTATATATTACAAACCCTTAACTCGGATAAAATTTTTATTTTTAAAGTTTTTTGCAGAATTTCGAGCATATAGATTGGAAAGCACCTGTGAATTCAGTATAATCCAGCAAAATATTGTTAATTCCGTTTAACAAATCAAATATAACCTTATAGCACAACCTAACCCAACGGCGAGGCCTACCAAATGAAACAACTCAGTAACAGCAAAGCCCAAGGCTCAGCATTGTTCACCCTTGTGAGCGGTATCGTTATTTTGCTCGCGACCGTATTTTTCTTGATTAAACTGGCAGGCAGCGCATCATTCAGCGATGTCGACCAAACTACCGAATCAGCTACACAAACCCGTATTCAGCCGACCGGCCAAATTGTTTTAGGCGACGGCATCCCAGTAGGGGAACGCCAAGGCGAAGCTATCTTCAATAAAATCTGTATTCAATGTCACGCATCTGACAGCAACGTGCCGAATTCGCCTAAATTAGAAAACAACGCCGAATGGGCACCGCGTATTGCACAAGGTTTCGACACCCTGTTCAACCACGCGCTTAACGGTTTCAACGCTATGCCCGCCAAAGGTGGTGCAGCTGACTTGACCGACCAAGAGTTAAAACGCGTGATCGTATTTATGGCCAACAAATCAGGCGGCTCTTTCCCTAACCCTGATGAAGCCGCTGCCACCGCTCCTGCCGAAGCTGCTGCTTCAGGTGCCGCACCAGTCGAAGGTGGAGCCGCTACTGCTGCACCTGCAGAAGCCGTCCCTGCCGCTGAAGCCGTTGCACCAGCCACTGCCGGTATTGACGGTAAAGCTGTTTATGACGGTTTGTGCATGGCCTGCCACGCTTCAGGCGTAGCCGGTGCCCCTAAAGTCGGTGATGCTGCTGACTGGAAAGAACGTCTGGCCCAAGGTAAAGAAACCTTGTACAAACACTCGATTGAAGGCTTTACCGGCAAAAAAGGCATGATGCCCGCTAAAGGTGGTAATCCTTCATTGACCGACGACGAAATCAAAGCTGCTGTGGATTACATGATTAAATAATTCTGTCATGAATTTGAGTATAAAAATGCACCGTTTACACGGTGCATTTTTATATTTTCGCAACTTCATTTGAGTTAATTGCGAGTTTTTTTAAAACATGATAAAAAGGCCGTCTGAAAACATATTTTTCAGACGGCCTTTATCTTATCCATACTAAAAAATCAGTCTAAGCTGCTCACCACGCCATTGGCACCCGATGCCACTGACAAACGGTATAACACTTCTTGCGGCATATCGCTGTGCCACAAGCCGGTAATATTGGCAATTACCGGAAGATGGGTCACTTTGCGCACGCGAACAATCGCATCGACATCCAATCGGTAGGTGTGCTCGGGCTCAAAACTCAACGTACCCGCCTCACCCAAGATAATATGATGATTACCACGCAAGGCAATGTGTTCGGCAGCTACCAGCCAATCATCAACACGGTGATGCTTGTCTTTACACAGTACCAGCGGCGTATTCAGACGGCCTACTTCATCTTGTAAAGCACGATTACTCATCAATTCGCCGCCCAAATACAAAATATCCGCTTGTGCGGCCAAAGCTGATTTGATTTGGCGCACATCACGAATCCGCACCAATACCGGCTTACCTGATTCATGAATGTGCTCAATTTCCTGCTGCATAGCAATGATTTGTGCTTTTTCGCTGCTGTTGTCCACATCTGCATACGGCCTGGCTGACATAAAAAACGGATCAATAAACACTGCATCGGCATCCGCTTTAAACCCTAGCGCAATATCCAACATTTTTTCGCCGCCGAACACCACCCCGCGAACGCTAATCCGGCTGTCTTGCAGCTGCGCTTCACGACTGATGATTTTCCAATCGTTCAACACCCGAATCGCCCGTTCTACTTCCGGCAGACGCTCCAATTCATTCGGATGAAACACGCGTTCATCGCCGACCGCGCCGATAATCGTGCGTTCCTCGCCCTGGGAAACATGTTCCTGCAAACCGCGGCTGCGGATGCATTCAATGACACGCGCCACCGCCTCAACCGAAGCCTGCTTCTGCATCACAATAATCATTTTGTGCTCCCTGCTATTGAGAATCTGATATTAACATAATTCGACCTTTCAGACGGCCTAATCGAATAAGTTCCACTACCGCTCATCATACTGCTTTACATTAACCGCATAACCCTTGTGCTATACTACATACCTAATTGTATGTTTCCCTTTTTCTATGTTGAACCGCTTGCTGAACTCAGGAAAATTCTGGTTGAAAATTGTTTTTTTCAGCCTGCTGGCATCATTTTTGATGTTCGTCAGCCTATATGCATCGGTTTACCATTTTCTCAGCGCCGATCGCATTCACCAGTTTGCCCAAGAAAGCTTGGGACGAACCGAACGCAGTATCCGCTTCGATAAAAGCATCACGCGCAATCTGTTTCCGCGCCCAACCATTACCCTAAAAAACCTCATCATCAGCCGACCGCGCAGCACCGATACCGCCATTCATATCAGAGAAATGAAGATCGGGCTGGCTTGGCAAAGCTTATGGACGGATGGTCCGGTCATCGAAAAATGGGTGGTTTCCGGCGCCGATGCCACCTTGCAGCGTACACAAGACGGCAAATGGAGCTTGCAGGACATTTGGCAACAGCAAAGCCGTAACGCCAATCTTAACCGACTGATTATTGAAAACAGCTCCTTGCGTTTGCGCCTGATTAACGGCGAATACCTGATTGAACAATTCGGCCTCAATACCAAAGCACCCGACTCAGGCACGCGTGAATTCAGCGTCAGCGGTAATTTCAATCACAGCACAATCCCCGTTTCCTGGCAAGGTTCCGGCTTACTGGAAACCGCACCCAACGGCTGGAAAATCCCCACATTCCACTTGACTGGAGAAGGCCGTCTGAACGATGAAACCATTAAAGTCGTCGCCGATAGCGCGCTTACCTGGCTGCCGAAACAAAGCTCTTTGCAGGCGGATAACCTTGCTCTGCGTGCCGACAGCTCTTACCACGATTTCCACCTGACCGCGCAAGTGCCGCGCTTGACCTTCAATACCGACCATGTGTTTGTGGACACATTCAACAGCGCATTCACCGCCGGCAGCGAAGCCGAACAATGGAGCGGCTCGTTAAAATTGGATAAAGGCAAGCTGCTCGACGGCAAAGCTTTATTGGAAAGCTTCAAACTCAACGCCAACCACCGCACCGCGCAATGGCAAACCAATCTTTCCGTTTCCGGGCCTTTGGTTTGGCAAAAAACCGACGGCTTAAAATCAGATGCCCTCCACATTACGACCCTACAGGATACGGTTAACCGTGCGCCACGCCCACGCTACATCAGCTTGCTCGACGGTAGCTTCAGCATGACTGATTTACGTCATTGGCAAGGCAAATTCAACGGCTATTTCGACCGCCAACCCGCTGCGCTCAGCTTCAAATATAGCAATGAAGCCGGCGAAGTGCCTCTGTTTGAAGCCGGACTTGCGTTGCAAAAGCTCTCTCTGTCGCCCTACTGGGAAGATTTAGAAGCGCAATCGGGCAATATTTATCCCGAATTTCTCAACGACGACAGTCTGCCCAACATCGAAGCGCAAGTTAAAATCAACAACATGAATTTTCCAGGTTTAAAGTTGGATAATATCGAAACATTGATTTCAGCCAACCGCCAACACATCGCCTTCACCAATTTCAAAGCCGGTCTATACGGCGGTCAAACTGAGGGGGGCATCAGCATGGCCAATACCGTACCGACTTCTTACCACTTGCAACAAAACGCGCGAGGCGTGCAAATCCGTCCTTTATTACAGGATTTATTCGGCTTCCACAGCTTCAGCGGCACCGGCGATGCGGTGATTGATCTGACATCCAAAGGCCAAGACCGCCGCAGCTTATTACAGCTTTTAGATGGCACGCTCAGCCTGAATGTTTCAAACGGCGCATGGCACGGCCTCGACATGAACAATATTCTGCAAAGCGGTAATATCAAAAAAGATACGGAAAACAACCTGCAAACGCCTTTTCACCACTTTTCGCTGCACAGCGTGATTGAAAAAGGCGTGAGCCGCCATATTAACACCGAATTATTATCCGACAGCGTGCGCGTCATCAGCAGCGGTTTCACCAATTTGGAAACGCAGGAATTGTCGGAAGAACTGCTCATCTACAATGCCCGCAATCCCGATTCGCGGCCCGTACCGTTAAAAATCAAAGGATCTGTGCATAACCCTTCGATTACCTTGGATTACGCGCAATTAACCGATGGTTTGGAAACGCCGCAAGAAAAACAAAAAGCTTTGGAAGATACGTTCCGCGAACAATGGAATTGGTTGATGCCAAAGCGCAAATAAAGATACACTGAGATAAGAAATAGCCGCGTTGTTTACATACAAGTTGGGAAAAATAAGCCTGAAACCTTTGCAAAACCGCCAGATGTGGATGCAGTTCAAGGCGTAGCGCAGCGAGTGCAGACATAGTCAGATAGATAGGCAAGCGAGCGAGCAGCGCTCAACGCAGAAATGTGCCGCAGATGGCGGTTTTGCAAAGGTCTCAGCCTGTAAAACCTTAAAAGGCGTATCAACCTTTCAAACCCTTATGCGGCTTAACCGTATTATAAAAATTCACAAAACGGCACAACTCCTTTTGCCGGTCTTCCGAATCTTTAAACACAAACTTATCATGCCACATTTCCATTAAGGTACGGATCACCCGTTCCGCTTTACCGTTCGTCTGCGGTCGGGCAATACGGGCAAACTTTTAACCGAT
>NZ_JBHSPY010000043.1:0-15087 GCF_042658245.1 Neisseria weixii | reverse complement strand
ACTTGGTGGGTTTTGCCGTGTTGTTCCTGCTCAATTTGGGTGGATTCTTAGCTTAAGTTGATTGAATGATACAAAGGCCGTCTGAAATATTTCAGACAGCCTTTTATTTCTTTAAAAGAAAAATAGCATTAATTCAATCATTATTGATAAACAAATAGGCAAACATTATATTATCTTCATCTAAACTTGATTGAGCCTATCCCATGAGATTACCGGTTTTATTTTTAGGTCACGGCAGCCCGATGAATGCCATTGAAAACACGCCGTATTCGCAAGCGTGGGCGACGCTGGGTGAAAAGTAAAACAGCAATACGGCGATGAAATCAAGGCTGTTTTGGCCGTTTCTGCCCATTGGTGTACCGATGGCACAGCGATTACCGCAATGGAACAACCGCGCACCATTCACGATTTCGGCGGCTTTCCGCAAGCCTTGTTTGACATGCAGTATCCGGCGGCAGGCAGTAGGGAAACGGTAGAAAAAGTGCGTGCCGCTTTGGCTGAGGAGAATGTGGTTGCTGATGAGCATTGGGGCTTGGATCACGGCACTTGGGGCGTACTGTGCCATCTGTTTCCCAAGGCCGATATTCCCGTGGTGCAATTGAGCCTGAATATGCATCTTGATTTTGCCGGCCATTTTGCATTGGGGCAAAAGCTGTCAGTTTTGCGCAAACAGGGTGTGTTGGTTGTGGCCAGCGGCAACATTGTGCACAACTTGCGCCTGATGCCAGCCAAGCAGCCGCACGCAGCCGGTGCCGCCGTATGATTGGGCGGTTAGCATCAAAGATTGGGTTAACGCGCGTGTGCGGGAAAACGACACCGCCACGCTGACCAATGAATCCGCCTATCCGCCCGAAATGCAGCTTGCCGCACCGTCGCCCGGCCATTACTGGCCGCTGCTGTATGCAATCGGCGCGGCCGATGGTGGCAAAGCAATGCTGTTTAATGATGACATTGTCGGCAGGTCATTGAGCATGACCTCGGTGATTTGGCATTGAATAGGACAAACTTTGCATGCCGTCTGAAAGATTCTCAACTTGTCCAAGTATTTGGGACGCAGTTCAATTTTTGGTTGTGATTTGCGGTTTATCAATACCGCATGGGCTGCGCTCGGTTACAATGTCTCAATCGTTGGGTTGCATACCGGCGATTTCTTCATGATGGCGGGCAAACCATTCGCCGACGACTTTATTCACTTCCTCAATGCCTTGTTTTTTCAAACTGGAGAATAATTGAATGCTGATGTGTTGGCGTTCCATGTAAGGTTTGAGTGATTTTTTCACTTCGCTCAGTGTTTTGATTTGGTCATTTTTGGAAAGTTTGTCGGCTTTTGACAACAGAATATGCACCGGCCGGCCGGTAATATGGAAAAAGTCCAACATTTGGATATCCAGGGCTTTTAACGGGTGTCGGGTGTCCATAATCAGCACCAATCCAATGAGTTGGCGGCGTGTCTGTAAATAGTCGCCCAAGAGTTTGACCCAGTGTGCACGGATGGCTTCCGGCACTTGTGCATAACCGTAGCCGGGCAGGTCAACCATAAAATTACCGTTGGCCAGTTCGAAGAAATTGATGTGTTGCGTGCGGCCGGGGGTTTTGGAAACGTAAGCCAAGCGCACATGATTGGTGAGCGTGTTAATCGCGCTGGATTTGCCCGCATTACTGCGTCCGACAAAGGCGATTTCGGCCGGTGTGTCGGGCAAATCTTTTAAATGGTTAATAGTGGTGAAGAATTTTGCGTTTTGGAAGAGATTCATAGTAGTAATTTAATGTAAATTTAGTATAGAATACCATGTTTATAGAATCATCGGTTTGAATCCGGTAAAAATATATCCGGTATTATGAGTATAAAAAAGGCATTGTTTCGCTACGCAATGCTGTAATCAGGAGCACTCCATGAAACGATTCACTTTATTGGCTTTAGCCCTGGCGGCAGGTGCGGTAACTGCTGCACCCAAAGCCGATGTGGCAAAAGGCAAAGAAATTGCAAACAACGTTTGTGCGGCATGTCATGCTGCCGACGGTAACAGCGGTATTGCCATGTATCCGAAAGTATCTGCCCAACACGAGGCTTATATTTTCCAACAAACGATGGACATTAAAGAAGGCAAACGTACCCACGGCTCTGCTGCGGCGATGAAGCCTTTAGTAATGGGTTTGTCTGAACAAGACATCCGCGATGTGTCTGCTTTCTATGCCAAACAGCAAGCCAAACCGGGTGAAACCAATCCGAAAGAAAATGCGGAATTGGGTGCGAAAATTTTCCGTGGCGGTATTGCGGATAAGAAAGTACCGGCCTGTATGTCATGCCATGGACCAAGTGGTGCAGGTATGCTGGGGGGTGGCGCTGACATTATTGCCTATCCGCGTATTGGCGGTCAGCACAAAGCCTATATCGTGGCACAAATGCAGGCTTACCAAACCGGTCAGCGTGAAAACGCCATGATGCAGGATATTGCCAAACGCATGTCGGCCGAAGAATTAGAAGCAGTAGGTAACTTCATTCAAGGTCTGCATTAATCTTCACGATTAACCAGTTGCATAATAAGGCCGTCTGAAAGGATTTGATTTCAGACGGCCTTAAGCACATACGGTAATAAATCATTTAAAATAATTATTGATATTTTCTGATTAATTGAATCAGATGGTTTGTATGGTATTTTTAAAGTTGTTGTATAGAATCTACATTTTATGAGCACTACTTCCAAACCCGTTCCGTTTATCCGCCGGCCATGGTTTGCTTTTTTAAGCTCCATGCGCTTTGCCGTTGCCCTGTTGAGCTTGTTGGGTGTGGCTTCGATTATCGGTACGGTATTGCAGCAGAATCAGCCGCAAGTGAACTATGTGGTGAAATTCGGCCCGTTTTGGTCGCAAATTTTCGCTTTCTTGGGTCTGTACGATGTGTATGCGTCGGTTTGGTTTGTCATCATCATGTTGTTTTTGGTGATTTCGACCAGCTTGTGTCTGATTCGCAATGTACCGCCGTTTTTACGAGAGATTAAATCCTTCCGTGAAAATGCCAAAGAAAAATCACTGGCGGCTATGCGCCACTCTACTGAGCTGCCGCAGAAGCTTTCACCGGAAGTGGCGCAGCGTTATTTGGAAGTGCAGGGGTTTTCCACCAAAACCGTGCAGCGTGATGACGGTTCGGTTTTGGTGGCCGCCAAAAAAGGCGCGATGAATAAATGGGGTTATATTTTCGCCCATATTGCGCTGATTGTGATCTGTATCGGTGGCTTGATTGACAGTAATTTATTGCTTAAAGTAGGTATGCTCACCGGCCGCATTGTGCCGGACAACAACGCTATGTATGCCAAAGACTTCAAGCCTGAAAGCGTGTTGGGTAAGGCCAATCCGTCTTTCCGCGGCAATGTCAATATCAACGAAGGGCAGAGTGCCGACGTGGTGTTTGTCAATGCCGACAACGGTATGCTGGTGCAGGATTTGCCGTTTGAAGTGAAGCTGAAAAAATTCCACATCGATTTCTACGATACCGGCATGCCGAAAGATTTTGCGAGTGATTTGGAAGTTACCGACAAAGCCACCGGTGAGAAAATCGAACAAACCATCCGTGTGAACCATCCGCTGACTTTGCATGGTATCACTATTTACCAAGCCAGCTTTTCCGACGGCGGTTCGGATTTGAAATTCAAAGCGTGGAGTTTGAGCGACCCGAGCCGTCAATCGATTGAGCTGAAAGCCACGTCTATGCGTGATTTTCCGTTTAACATCGGCGATACCTCATACCGCTTGGAATTCGATCAGTTTACGGCGATGAACGTTGAAGACATGAGCAAGCCGTCTGAAAAAGCGGATGCCGGTTTGCAGGGCGCGATTAACGATGTGCGTGCCGTGTCTCAGGAAAACAAAAAATTCACCAACATCGGCCCGTCGATTATCTACCGCTTGCGCGACAGCGCCGGGCAGGCCGTGGAATACAAAAACTACATGCTGCCGATTAAGCAGGAAGAAGACTATTTCTTCATTACCGGCACACGTGCAGGCTTGGCGCAACAATACCGCTGGCTGCGTATCCCGATGGATAAAAGCGGTAAAATCGATACCTTTATGGCTTTGCGCGAATTGCTGAAAGACGAAGGCGCACGCAATAAAGTGGTGCAACAGGCTACACTTGGTGCGCCGCCTGAAATCAGTGAGCAGTTCAAACAGGCAGCGACCAATACTTTGAGTATTTTCGCGCAAGGCGGCTATTTGGCCTTGGATGAGTTTGTGACGAAAAATATTCCAAAAGAGCAGCAGGAAAAAATGCAGGGCTATTTTTATCAAATGCTGTTTGGCGTGATGAATGCCGCAGTCGATGAAACCCTGAAAAAATATCATTTACCCGCTTGGCCGCAAGATGATGATCGTAATCGTTTTGTGCTGCACAGCATGGATGCCTACACCGGCCTGACCGAATATCCGGCACCGATGCTGCTGCAACTGGACAGCTATACCGAAGTGCGATCATCAGGCTTGCAGATGACGCGTTCACCGGGTGCATCATTGGTGTATTTGGGCTCGGTTTTGCTGGTGTTGGGCACGATTTTCATGTTCTATATCCGTGAAAAACGCGCATGGCTGCTGTTTTCAGACGGCCGCATCCGCTTTGCCATGTCGTCCAGCCGCAACGAGCGCGATTTACAAAAAGAATTTCCGCAACACACCCAGCGTTTGCAACAGCTGGCGAAGGATTTAAACCATGACCACACAAAATAAAGCCGTGCCCGAGCATGAGCTTTTAACACACAAATCATTTATGCGCAGTCTGAATGCCTTGGATTGGAGCTTTGCTTTAGCCATTGCCGCCATTGCTTATTTTGCGCAAACCCACGTCGGTCACCACATGGATATTTACGAAATGGTGATTTTGTGGACAAGCGCAGGCATTGCCGTTTTCCTGGGCTGGTTTTTCAAACCGATGCGCTGGTATATCGTGCTGTGCCTCGCTTTGGCTTATGCAGCGGTGAATTTGTACGCGGGCGACATCAAGCATTCGGACGGCTTCTTGCTGAAATATTTCCTGAGCAGCCAATTGGCGATTATGTGGCAATGCGCGTTTGTGTTTTTTGCGTTGTTTGCCTACATTGCCGGTACGATTATTGCCAACCGCCGACATCAGGAAACCAATACCTTGCTCGGTATGGGTACGGTATTCGGCTGGATTTCTGCGGTTGCAGGCTTTACCGGTTTGCTTGTGCGTTGGCATGAAAGCTATTTGCTGCGTCCTGATGCCGGGCATATTCCGGTTTCCAACCTTTATGAGGTGTTTATTTTGTTCTTGGTGATTACCGGGCTGATGTATGTGTATTACGAAGGCCGTTTTGCCCTGCAGAAGCTGGGCGGATTCGTCTATACCTTTATGGCGGTAGTGGTGTGTTTTGTGTTGTGGTACAGCATTTCGCGTGAAGCGCACACCATTCAGCCTTTGGTTCCGGCTTTGCAGTCTTGGTGGATGAAAATTCACGTTCCGGCCAACTTTATCGGTTACGGCGCATTCTGTATCTCCGCGATGCTGGGTGTGGCGGAACTGTGGGCGTTGCGCAGCGGAGGGAAAGGCAAAAAATCATGGCTGCCTGCTTCGCAAGTGATTGAAGAAGTGATGTATAAGGCGATTGCCGTCGGTTTCCTGTTTTTCACCATTGCCACCATTCTTGGTGCCTTGTGGGCGGCGGATGCATGGGGCCGCTACTGGAGCTGGGATCCGAAAGAGACATGGGCGTTTATTGTGTGGTTGAACTACGCGGTTTGGCTGCATTTGCGCTTGGTGGCTGGTTGGCGAGGCCGCGTATTGGCATGGTGGGCGATTATCGGCTTGTTTGTGACCGCCTTTGCCTTTATCGGCGTGAACATGTTCTTGAGCGGATTACACTCTTACGGCACGTTGTAAATCTCATCGTAAAGGCCGCCTGAAACGTTGCAGTCCACGGCTTTTTAATCTATAGCGGATTTAATTACTTCGATACCAGGCAGCAAGCCGCAGACAGTACAAGTAGTACGGCAAGGTGCAGCAACGCCGTAGCGAAAGTTAAGCTAATCCGCTCTAGTCAAAACATAAAACCGAAACATTAAAAAAAGAAGGCCGTCTGTTGTTCAGACGGCCTTTTGTCTTTCAAGCGGATTAAATCCAATCAGTTTTTATTAATCAGTTTTTATTCAAGTCCAAATCGGCTTTGTATTCGATACGGCCATGGTCTTTATCTTCAATCGATACGTCCAATTCTTGGTTACCGCGTTTGAATTTCAAATCCGCATCGTCACGTTTGATTTCAGATTCGACCACTTTGAAGCCTTTGTCTTCAGCATGGGCAATCACTTTTTTAGCCAATGCAGGAATCGACGTATTCTGTGAAGACAGCTCGGCTTCGTATTCAAATTCGCCATTGCCTTGGCGGTCGGCTTTGATGGTTTTTGCGCCGGCCGGTTTGTAGATTTCAGACGGCACAGGTGCGGCAAAGGCGCTGGCGGAAAACAGAGCCAAAATACCGGTCAACATCAAAGATTTGGTTTTATTCATGATAGATTCCTTTTCTTCAAGTATAAATTGGAATGTGGCGGATTGTAGCCCTGCCTCGAAAAAATCGGCAAGCAGTTAAACCAGTTTTTACCTTGCCGAATTTTCTTACCACTTGACTTACGACTCTTTGCAAAACCTGCGGAAACTTACGCAAATTGCTGCGCATAAACTATCTGAAATCTTCTTAAAGCCTCAGATTATGAGCATAGTCTTCGTCAATCTATGCAGCAAACAAGATTAAAATCGGCTAAAATACAGTATTATTTTTTTCAGACGGCCTTAAAAGCGATGTTGGTATTGGGAATTGAATCTTCTTGTGATGAAACCGGTGTTGCCTTGTATGACACCGAGCGCGGTTTGCTGGCGCATCATCTGCACACACAAATGGCCATGCATGCCGAATACGGCGGGGTAGTGCCTGAATTGGCCAGTCGCGACCATATTCGACGCGTGGTGCCGCTCACCGAAGGGGCATTGCAGGAAGCAGGCGTAAGCTATGGCGACATTGATGCCGTGGCCTTCACCCAAGGGCCCGGTTTGGGCGGGGCGTTGCTGGCCGGTTCCAGCTATGCGAATGCTCTGGCTTTTGCGCTGAATAAGCCGGTGATTCCGGTGCACCATTTGGAAGGACACTTATTGTCACCGCTGCTGGCAGATGAAAAACCGGAATTTCCGTTTGTCGCCTTATTGGTATCGGGCGGGCACACGCAGTTTATGGCAGTGCGCGGTATCGGTGATTACACTTTGCTGGGAGAAAGCGTTGATGACGCGGCAGGCGAAGCATTTGATAAAACTGCCAAACTGTTGGGCTTGCCGTATCCGGGCGGGGAAAAATTGTCGGAGTTGGCCAAATTGGGCACCCCTGATGCGTTTACCTTCCCGCGGCCGATGCGGCATTCGCACGATTTGCAGATGAGTTTCTCCGGCTTGAAAACCGCGGTATTAACTGCGGTGGAAAAGGTCCGCACGCAAACCGGTAGCGATGAGATTCCCGAGCAAACACGCAACGACATTTGCCGCGCGTTTCAAGATGCGGTGGTGGATGTGTTAATCGCCAAATCAAAAAAAGCCTTGTTGGATACGGGTTTCCGCACGTTGGTGGTGGCCGGCGGAGTAGGGGCGAACTGGAAGCTGCGCGATGAATTCAGCCGGTTGAGTGTGACCATGCCGTCTGAAAAAGGTAAACCGAAGCCCAAAGAAGAAGCGGTAAGCGTGTTTTTCCCGCCGATGGCTTATTGCACCGATAACGGCGCGATGATTGCCTTTGCCGGAGCCATGCGTTTGCAGGATAGGCAACAGGCTGCCGGTTTTAATGTGAAACCGCGCTGGCCGCTGTCGGATATTGTAAAGGCATAATGCGCATCTGATTTAATGAAGAAGGCCGAGGCCTTGGCAGAATCCCCATCTTTGGCACATTTCTTCGTTATGCGCCCCAAAGCTTGTCTGTCTTTGTGATATGCCTGCGCTTTCTGTGCTCTAACTTCGGACTACGCGCAAATCTGAGGTTTTGCAAAAGTCTCGGGCCGTCTGAAGATGAATATTACCTTCAGACGGCCTTTGATGTATCCAAACCAATTTACTTTTGGTTTTTTTCAATAATTTCTTTAAGCTGCGGCATCGGGCTGTAACCGCTTTGCGTGCGGCCGTTCGGGAACACGATGGTTGGTGTGCCGGTAAAACCCAGTTGCTCGCCCAAAGACATGGTTTCGGCAACCGGATTGTCGCAGGCTTTGGTGGCAGGCGGGGTTTTGCCTTCGCGCATCCATTCCGTCCACGCCTTGGTTGCGTTTGGTTGGCACCAGATGTTTTCGGCTTTGCGCTGCGCATCAGGATGCAGGCTGGCTATCGGCATCATGAAGTTGTAAATCGTGATGTCGGTCATTTTGGCAAATTCGTGTTCCAGGCGTTTGCAGAACGGGCAATCCGGATCGCTGAACACGGCCACTTTTAATTTGCCGTTGCCGCGCACTTCTTTAACCGCTTTATCCAAAGGCAGGCTGTCGAAATCGAGCTTGTTTAATTCCGCCTTGCGCTCGTCGGTCAGGCTCTCGCGCGAGTTTACATCAATCATATCGCCAACCAGCATGTAATCGCCTTCGGCATCGGTGTAGATAATCTGATTGCCGCTGACGACCACTTCATACAGGCCTTGAATCGGGGTTTCCCCCACGCTCATCACTTTCAAATCCTGCGCTTCATATACTTTTTCCAGCTTGGTTTTCAGTGATCCGGCCACGCTTTTGTCGGCGGCTTTCGGTGCGGTAGCAGAAGCGACTGCGGCAGGAGCGGAAACCGCGCCTTTATTGGTCACGGTGGTTTGGCCGCAAGCCATCAAAGGCAGCATAGCTAGGGGAAGTAAGGTATTGATTAATTTTAATTTCATGTTGTTCTGAATGAGAATGTAAAAAACGCATTGTAACAAAAGTCGGTGCGCTATGCAGATAAGTTTATTGCTGTATCGCTTGCTGATAAAATAGCTTTTTTCAGGCCGTCTGAACCATCAGGCGAAAAACAATGACAAATAGCTGATTTGAATTATGATTTATCATCATATTGCCCTTAATGTGCCGCTTTCGGACGGCCTGCTGACTTATGCGTATCACGAAGCCTTGCCGGCGGGTACGCGCGTGGTGGTGCCGTTTCGCAACAAACTGCAAGCCGGCATGGTGTGGGCAAATGATATCACGCCGGATATTGATGTGCTTAAGATTCAAAACATTCAGACGGCCTTCACCGACGAAATGCCACTGCCGCAGGATTGGCGCGCGCTGTTGGCCTTTACCGCGCGTTATTACCATTATCCGCTGGGGCAGGCTGTGTTCACTGCGTTGCCGCAAGGTTTGAAGGAAGCTAAGCCCGCGGTTATGCCTGAGCCGCCGCTGGTTTACCGCTTAAACGAATGCGGTAGAAAGCAAACGCCGCCGCCTGAGCGCTTCCATAAAAAATATGCCCTTTGGCATGCTTTGTGTTCAGACGGCCTAACCTTGCCTGATTTGAAAAAAATCCACACCCAAGCAGAAAAATTGTTAGACGAATGGGCGCAGCAAGACTGGATAGACACGTTTCATGCTGCCGCATCAAGCTTGATGCCGTCTGAACACATATTAAACGCCGAGCAGCAACACGCGTCGCAGCAGATTCAGACGGCCTTTGGGCAATTTCAACCGTTTTTGCTCTACGGTATTACCGGCAGCGGCAAAACCGAAGTGTATTTCGACGCGATAGCCCAAGTGTTGGCGCAGGGCAAGCAGGTGTTGTTTTTGCTGCCCGAAATCAATTTGACGCCGCAGCTTTTGAAACGCGTGCAAAACCGGTTTGCCGATGTGCCGACCGCCGTGTTACACAGCCAGACCGCCGCCGGAAAGCGCACGCAGGATTATCTGCGCGCGATGTCGGGACAGGCGAAATTGGTCATCGGCACGCGGCTGGCAGTATTTACCCCGATGAGTGAACTTGGCCTGATTGTGGTGGATGAAGAACATGATTCGTCGTTTAAACAAGACAACGAACTGCGCTACCATGCCCGTGATTTGGCGGTGTGGCGGGCGAAGCAGGCGGATTGTCCGATTGTGTTGGGCAGCGCGACGCCGAGTCTGGAAAGCTGGCACAAAGCCCAAAGCGGCGCTTATCAGTTGCTTGAATTGACCGAACGGGCCCACACTGCCGCGCAGCTGCCGCAAGTGGAGGTTTTAAATGTAGGCCGTCTGAAACTCGATAACGGCTTTTCGCCGCAAGCCTTGAAATTGCTGCAGCAAAATTTTGCAGCGGGCGGTATGTCGTTGGTGTATCTCAACCGTCGCGGCTTTTCACCGGCCTTGTTTTGCGGCGATTGCGGCCATACCTTCGGCTGCCCGAATTGTTCGGCCAAGATGGTGCTGCACCAGCGCGCCCGGCAATTGCGCTGCCACCATTGCGACCACCGCGAGCCGGTGCCTTACAAATGCCCCGATTGCGGCAATCAGGATTTGACCGCCGTCGGTCACGGCACACAGCGCGTGGAAGAAACGCTGCGAAGTTTCCTGCCGCAAGCCAAAGTGGTGCGCGTGGATCGCGATAGCACGTCACACAAAGACGATTGGTCGGATTTGTACCAACGCATTGCCGCTGATGATGTGGATATTCTGGTCGGCACGCAAATGCTGGCCAAAGGCCACGATTTCGCGCAGCTGAATCTGGTGATTGTGTTGAACGCCGACGGCAGCTTATACAGCTCTGATTTCCGCGCGCCCGAACGTTTGTTTGCCGAGCTTATGCAGGTGTCCGGCCGTTCGGGGCGTGCCGACAAAGCAGGACAGGTGCTGATACAGACGCAATTGCCCGACCATGCCGTATTTGCCGCCGTGAAAGTGCAGGATTACCGCCATTTTGCCGCCAACGAATTGAGCGAGCGCGAAATGTTTGCCATGCCGCCATTCGGTTTTCAGACGGCCATCCGCGCCGACGCGCCGAATGTGGCTCAGGCAATGGATTTTTTGAATGAGATGAAAGCCGTGGTTCAGCCCTTGTTGCAAGAAAACGTGACCCAATTCGGCCCCGCCCCCATGCTGATGGTGCGGCTGGCCGAACGCGAACGGGCGCAACTTTTTTTGGAATCGGCATCGCGCAAGGATTTGCATCATGCGGTGAGCTTGTGGGTGCAGGTGTTGCAGCAAAACCGCGACCGCAAAATCCGCTGGAGCGTGGATGTGGATGTGCAGGATATGTGAAATATGTTAGATAAAACAAGGCCGTCTGAATATTCAGACGGCCTAAAACCTTTGCAAACCTCAGATTTGAGTACAGTTCGAGGTGAGAGCGGCGCAGAAAGTGCAGACATACCATAAAGATAGGCAAGCTTTCGAGCAGCGGATAACAAAGAAATGTGCCAAATCCGGGGTTTTGCAACGGTCTCAGCCTTGTTTTATCTACCCAACCAGCTTCAAATCATCGGCGACCACACGCTTTCTTCTTTTAAAAGCGTGTCGACCGCTTCGGCGGTGCTGATAAAAACATTGCCGGAGAGGCTTTTCATCATCACTGAGTGCTGCAGCTTGTCTACCAACGGGCCTTTGATATCGGCAAAATGCAGCGAAATGTGCTGCTTTTGCAAATCGTAATTGAGCGAGAGCAGCATTTCCTGCGCGGTTAAGTCGATATCGTTTACGGCGGAAAGCATTAAAATCAAATGCTTGCAGCCGGGGTGCGTGGCTAGGCTGCGTTCCAAATAATGACGGATTGGTTGGGCGTTGCCGTAAAACATACTTTCGTCGATACGCACAATCAGCAGGCTGCTGTATTGCGTCGTGGCATAGCGCTTGATGCTGCGAAAGTGGCCGTCTGCCGCTTGGCCGACAATGGTTAAATGAGGATGGCTTGATTTCCAAATCAAGCCGGCAAACGACACTAAAATACCCAACACCAAACCGATATTCAAACCAAACAGCAATACGCCGAAGCAGGCCGTCAGAAAGGCGGCAACATCGGTTTTATCGCTGCGGGCGGCGCGCTTGAGTGTGTTCCAATCCATCATGCTGAGAATCGCCACCATGATGTTGGCCGCCAATACGGCATAGGGCAGGGGTTCGAGATAGTCGGTCAGCAGCAATAAAAAGGCCGCCATCACGCCGACCGAAATGATGCCGGCCAACGGCGTTTGCGCACCTGCATCGACATTGACCGCCGTACGCGAGAAACCGCCGACCACGGGAAAGCTTTGGAAAAATGCGCCGATGATGTTAGCCCATCCCAAGCCTTTGAATTCCTGATTGGTGTCGAAGGCTTCCTGCCGCTTGCGCGCGCAAGTGGCGGCCACGGAGTTGCTGGATACAAAGGTAATCAGCGCAATCAAGGCGGCAGTGGGCAGCAGCTGAATGGCTTGGTTTAACACATCATTCAGGCCGCCTGAAAACGGCAACGTGAAATGCGGCAGCTTGGCCGGCACATACTCAATCACAGCAATGCCGCGCTGTTGAAAATCGAACACTAAGCTGAATGCCACCGCCGCCATCATGATAATTAAGGGTAACAGACGCACGATAAATTGGGCAGTTTTCGGGGTAAGCCAATGCGATAACCAGCGGTTGAGGTAATAGCGGTTAACAAAAAACAGGCCGAACGCCAGCGCACCGACCAGCAGCGTCGGAAAATGCAGCGTGTGAATGCGGTTGATAAATGTTAAAGCGTAATCGATGATGGTGCTGCCGGAAAGGTTAACACCGATTAAAAATTTGATTTGGCTGATAAAAATCAGTATCGATGCGCCGGTCACAAAACCCGCAGTCACTCCTTGGCTGATAAAGCGGGTAATCCAACCTAAGCGAAACAGCGAAGCCAGCCACAACAATGCGCCCATCAGCAAAGCCAAAAAGCCGGCCAACAGCGCATATTGTTCTGGCGGCAAATGCGGGTGGTTTTGCAGAGCATGGGCAGTCATGATGGCGGTCACGGCCACAGGCCCCACGGCATTCACGTTGCTTGCCCCAATCCACGCATACACCAACACCGGCACAATCGAGCTGTATAAGCCATACACAGGCGGCAAGCTTGCCAGTGCGGCATAACCCAAGCTTTGCGGAATCACGATGATGCCGACGATCAAACCGGCCGTGATGTCTTGGTTCAGACAGCCGCGATTGTAGCGGCGTAGCCAAAGCGGCAGTGGAAAGGGTCGGATCATGGTAAATGAGAATCGGATTAACGGTATGGTTTACAATGGTTTTCTTGATTATAAAACGATTTGGGCCGATGCCGAAATTTCGGGCTCGGGTAAGGAAAAGGCCGTCTGAAAACAATATTTCGTCTTCAGATATAGGATGGAGTATGCCGTGAGATGCCTCATATCCGCAGAAAGTATAGTCGTTTAAAATAAAAACAACACAGCGTTGCCGGCTCCCTTAATGTATTAGGCGCACACGGCAGCCTTTATCGCCTTGTCTTATTTCTATTTTAACGGCTGCATACATGAATTTCAGACGGCCTTGTTTTATAATAACGGGTTAACGCTATTTTTGAAGTCTTCTATGAAATTCCCCCGGTCTCTCGCCATATTTATGCTCGCCACCTTCTCTTTACCCGCAATGGCCTTAAACTTCGGCAAAATCCGTGCCGATGAAATCTCGGTGTATGTGCAGGATTTGGACACAGGTAAAGTGCAGATTGACTACCGTTCAGACGTATCGGTGAATCCGGCTTCTACCATGAAACTGGTGACCGCATTTGCCGCATTTCAAGCCTTGGGCAAGGATTACCGTTGGACAACCCACTTCAAAAGCGCGGCACCTGTTGTCGGCGATACGCTCAACGGCGATATTTATTGGGAAGGCAGTGGAGATCCGGTGCTCGATCAAGACGGCCTGATTGCTTTGCAGCAGCAGTTGCGCGATCGCGGAATCCGCAATATTGCCGGACAATTGGTGCTCGACCGCAGCCTGTGGGGCGACATCAGAAACAGCAAGGAATTTGCCGCCGACGAAGCGGAAACCTACATGACACCGCCCGATCCCAACCGCTTGGCCTATAAAGTGGTGGCGGTGAAGGGCGAGCGCAATCCTTTGGGCGATATTGTGTGGACGACCAATCCGCCGCTGCCCAATATCAAGCTCGACAACCAAACCACCATTATCCCTTCTGCCGCCGAGTGCAAATCCATAAACCGTTACATGAGCGGCCGCTACAGCGGCGGCGCATTGATTATCAGCGGCAATGTGCCGGAAACCTGCTTGAGCGAGACTTTGTATGTCAACATGCTCACGTCGCAAGATTTTGCCTACCGCAGTTTCATCAATCAATGGCGCGCTGCCGGCGGCACGATTTCAGACGGCCTTAAGGTCGCTGCTACGCCGCCTGAAGCCAAGACGTTAGCCAGCTTGAAATCCAAGCCTTTGAGCGAGATTCTGGCGGATATGAACAAGTTTTCCAATAATCTGATTGCGCGTTCGGTGTTTTTAAAACTGGGGCAAGACAAAGATTTACACGAAGCTTTACATCGTGCGGATTCGGCGGTGAAGCTGGAATTGGGCATGGCCGGTGTCGATACCACCAATTTGGTGTTGGAAAACGGCTCGGGTTTGTCGCGCAAAGAACGCGTCACGGCGAAAATGATGGGGCAATTATTGGAACAAGCCTATTTCAGTCGCTATAAAGAAGAATTTATCAATACCTTGCCGATTGCCGGTGTCGACGGCACGCTGAAAACACGTTTGAAACAAGCCGGCGACAACCTGCGCTTGAAAACCGGTACGCTGAAAAACGTGCGTGCATTGGCAGGCTATTGGCTGGGTGAGCAGCCCAAAGTCGTGGTGGTGGTGATCAACAGCCCGAATTCGGATGCTTATGTGAAAGACATGGACAGGCTGGTGTCGGAAATCGTCTTGCCCGGCGGTAAAAGCTGGGTCGCATTAGGTACGACTTGCGAAGCGCGGCAAGATGTTTGATTCGGTTGAACACATCTCAACAGGCCGTCTGAAACGATATTGTTTCAGACGGCCTTCTCTTTTTTAGGGGCTGTACTAGATAACTAGGGAAATCTAATTTCAGGTTAGAATAATCCCTATGAGAAGAAGCCGTTTAAGTCAGTACAAGCAAAACAAACTGAT
>NZ_JBHSPY010000042.1:0-15147 GCF_042658245.1 Neisseria weixii | reverse complement strand
ACGGGCAGCTGCCGGTATGTTTACCCGTCATGATTCGGGCTTGTTGCTGGAAGAAGCTGCTCATAAAAAACTCCTCTGAATTCTTTAGGGGGAATTTAGGGGAGTTTTGGGTTTTTTGCAAAGGTCTCGGCCTTTGTTTGTTCAACAAATAAGCAATATATTCCTCATAAAAAGAGCCACTTTAAAAGTGGCTCTTTTCTTTGCTTTATGCGGTTGATTTATTGAATCGCTGCTTTTTCTTGGCGGTAAGCTTCGGCAGCTTCACGGTCACGCTTGGTGGCTTGGCGCATCATCCAATAGTTACCCAGAATCACCAGTGTGCCGATCACGGCGATAAAGATGGTTGCCAATACGTTCATCTGCGGATCCAAACCCAGTTTGATTTTAGAGAAAATCACTTGCGGCAAAGTCGAAGACCCCGGGCCTGACAAGAACGATGTAATCACCAAATCATCCAGCGACAAAGTAATCCCCAACAGGAAGCCGGAAGCAATTGCAGGGGCAATCAGCGGCAGGGTAATCACGAAGAAGATTTTCAGCGGACGAGCACCTAAGTCCATGGCCGCTTCTTCCAACGATTGATCTAATTCAATCAAACGCGAGCGAATCACCACCGTAATATAGGCCATGCATAAAGTGGTGTGACCCAAGAAAATGGTAAAAAAACCGCGCTCGAAGTAAAGCGCTTGCAGCCATTCGCTGTTTTGCAGGAACATTTGCACCTGGATAATCAGCAGCAACATCGACAAACCGGTAATCACATCCGGCATCACCATCGGCGCGGAAACCATGCCCGCAAACAAGGTGTTGCCACGGAAACGCTTAATACGCGCCATCGCATAGCCGGCCAGCGTGCCGAGCACCACTGCGGCCAATGATGAAACCACGGCAATGCGCAGCGACAACCAAGCGGCTTCCAGAATGGTACTGTTTTGCATTAAGGCTGCGTACCATTTGGTGGAAAAACCGCCCCAAACCGTTACCAGCTTGGATTCATTGAATGAGTAAATCACCAGCACAAACAGTGGGATATACAAAAATGCCAATGAAATGAACAGCATCAACTTTAAGAACCAAGATAATTTTTGTTTATGCATTATTTCGATCCTTCTTCAATTTGACGGTTGTCGTAATGCTGATACAGCGCAATCGGAATCACCAGCAAAATCACCATCACCACGGCAACGGCAGAAGCCAGCGGCCAGTTGTTTTGGTCGAAGAATGCCTGCCACAATACTTTACCGATCATCAGGTTTTCCGAGCCGCCGACCAATTCCGGAATCACAAATTCACCGACCGCCGGTACAAATACCAGCATAGAGCCTGCGATAATGCCGGTTTTCGACAATGGCAGAGTAATGGTGAAAAAGGATTTAATCGGCCCGGCACCTAAGTCGGAAGCGGCTTCCAGCAAACGGCCATCGAGTTTCACCAATTGTGTGTACAAAGGCAGAATCATAAACGGCAGGTAAGCGTAAACCATCACCAGATTTAGGGAAAAGGCATTGTAGAACAAATCCAGCGGCTGGCTGATGATGCCGTTTTTCATCAAGAAGTTGTTGATAATGCCGTTGTGTCCCAATAAGCCCATCCATGCGTAAACGCGTAGCAGGAATGATGTCCAAAACGGCAACATAATCGCCAGCAGCAAGCCGTTGCGAATCGACGGATTGGCGCGGGAAATGGCATAGGCTGTAGGATAGCCGATGAGCAGACAGATAATTGTTGTTGTCAACGCGGTTTTAATCGAAGACCAATAAGTCAGCAGATAAATGTTTTCGCCATTGTTACTGAACGGATTGAGCAATTGACCCAATGTCGCCCAGAAATTCTGGAAAATATCCGCATAGTTTTGGAAACTAAGCAGAATATTCAGACGGCGGAAATCTTCATCATAAGTAGTGAGTGGTGTGAACGGCGGAATGGCGATTTCCTGCTCGGCGAAGCTGATTTTCAGCACAATCACAAACGGAATCAGAAACAGCACCAGCAGCCACAGATACGGGATGCCGATCACCATGCGCTGCCCCGGTTTGCGGAACAGCTTTTTCTTTAATTGGATTAGATTCATCGCGGTATTCCTTGTTTATCGGAACAACGGCGTAGGTTGGTTTTCAGGCCAGCTTACGTAAACAGTTTCGTCCCAAGTCGGCGGTGTGATGTTACGCACGTACCAGTAAGGCGCAGGCACTTGGCTCTTAATCACACGGCCATTGGGCAATTGGATGTGGTAGATGGCAAAGCTGCCCAAGTAGGCGATTTCTTTTACTGTGCCTTGCGCCCAGTTGTAATTGCCTAAATGCTCTGGTTTGTCTTTGTACACATCGATGTCTTCCGGACGAATACTCACCCATAAATCTTGCTCGGCAGGGCCGCCCAGACCGTGGTCGATGCGCACATGATTATCCAAGCCTTCGCATTGGATAATCGCGTAATCGGCATGGTCTTCCACTACCACGCCTTCGAAAATATTGGTTTCGCCGATAAATTCAGCGGTAAAGCGGCTGTTTGGATAATCATACACATCGCTTGGCGTGCCGACCTGCTGTAATTGGCCGTCGGACATAATGGCCACGCGCGTGGCCATGGTCATGGCTTCTTCTTGGTCGTGCGTCACCATGATGCAGGTTACGCCCACTTGCTCCAGTGTGTTTACCAATTCCAATTGGGTTTGCTGGCGCAGTTTTTTATCGAGCGCGCCCAAAGGCTCGTCAAGCAACAGGATTTTCGGGCGCTTGGCCAAGCTGCGTGCCAAGGCGATACGCTGCTGCTGACCGCCGGACATCTGATGCGGTTTGCGTTTGGCAAATTTGGTCATTTGCACCAAGCGCAGCATTTCTTCTACGCGCGCATCAATTTCGCCTTTGGGCATTTTGTCTTGTTTCAGACCGAAAGCGATGTTTTGTTCAACCGTCATGTGGGGGAACAGGGCATAGCTTTGAAACATCATATTAATCGGGCGGTCATACGGCGCGAGCTTGGTAATATCTTGGTTATCCAGAATAATTTTGCCCTGGTTCGGGATTTCCATGCCCGCCAGCATACGCAGCAGCGTGGATTTGCCACTGCCCGAGCTGCCCAAAAGGGCGAAGATTTCGTGTTGATAGATATCCAAGTCGATGTTATCGACAGCGTAATTGTCACCAAACTTTTTCACCAAACCCTGGATTTGCAAATAAGGTTTGGCAGAAGACGCAGTGGTTGCGGTCATAATGGCAATACTCCAAAAATTGAAACGAGTACCGGCAAAACGGATTTTCGATGGGTGATAAAAAGCTGTTTTGATTGCTGGAGGGCGTTTCATACGGCATAAAAAAAGGCCGTCTGAAAACGCTTGCAGAGCGCACGGGCAGCGGGAAAGGGGGGAACAACGTTCCCAAAATTAAATAAACTGGCTGATTTGCAGACTATTTAATTTTGAAGACGTGAAAAGACTTACTTCAAGTGAACTTAACATTATATTAGTCTAAGTGGGTTGGGGGCAATATTAAATTTTTGTTAACGGCTTATTTAAATAGATTCGCCGTGATTCAGCGGCAAAAAAGGGATAAGGTGGAAAGCCGATTGATTTAAGCCGATGATATTTTCAGACGGCCTGAAATGCCGTCTGAAAGCAAAATGGTCATATTATTAAGAGTATATTTGGCCTGAGTTTTTTGTTAAGATAAGCATGAGAAGATTATCATGGCAGTATGGAAGGGAAGAGATGGAACTCAAAAAAATAGTCAAAATCAGCAATATCATCGGCTTGATTTCGATATTGTTGTTGATGTATTGGGTGTTTTCATTTGTGTTGATTGAAGTGTTCGGGTTGAAAGTTTTCCGTGAACACATGACCGGTATGTTTGGCTTGAGCATTTTGGGTATTTTGGCTTTGATGGCCGGCGCATTGATGTTGAATATCATGGCTAACTTAACGCGCATTGCCGAGCGCGGGCAGCAAGCAACAGTTGTCGGCGGTAAGAAACTGATTCATGGCGTATTGCTGGTGTTTCCTTTGTTGGCAGCAATCTTATTCGGCGGCAATTATCTGACCATTCAGAAAAAGCAGCAGCTGTTAGAGCATTCTGCGCAAAGCTTGATTCAGGATAATCAGCAACAAGTGGCATGGCTTGCCGGCTATCGTTTTGCCCCCAAGCAATTTCAGACGGCCAAAGAGATTTTGATCTTACTGAACAAGCAAGGCCGCTCGTTTAATCAGGTTTCCTTGATTGTGCCCGATAAGATTAACGGTAAACCGGTATTACTGAATTTAAGCCTTGATAAAATGGCTTATTTAGGTGATAAAACTCAACCGGCCGGTAAAAGCGATTTTCTTTATGCCGCCGATTTAGCCGAGCGCGATTATTTAAATGCCGCTTTCCGGCAGCACGCCAATGCGTCGCGTTTTGATCATGCAAATGGCCATTATGTCTTGCTTTATCCTTATCAAAAAGACGGTAAAACCGTGGGTGTGCTGCGTTTGAGTGATTATCAGGCTTATGGCAAATTAGGCAGTTAAAATGTATCCATGCCGTCTGAAACCGATTTCAGACGGTATTGTTGTATACAGCAAACGTATTCGCCATGATTTCTATATTTTGAATAAAGAAAGATTGGATACTACCTTAAATTAATATAGTATAAAACTATAATAAAAGTAATTATTATAAAGGTTTGTATGAGTATTAAAGAATGGCCTGAAGGGGAACGGCCGCGTGAAAAATTATTGGCACGCGGGGCAGCAGCATTGAGTGACGCCGAATTGCTGGCGATTTTGCTTAGAGTAGGCACGCGCGGTATGAGCGCGGTGGATTTAGCGCGTTATCTGCTGCAACAATTCGGCAGCTTGGGCAAGCTGATGAGTGCAGAAGCGCGCGCATTATCTGCGCATAAAGGCATGGGCTTGGCCAGCTTTACCCAGTTTGCGGTAGTGAAAGAAATCGGGCGGCGGATTTTAAGCGAAGAGTTGCAGCAAAACATGACGCTGAGTAATCCGCAAGCCGCCGGCGATTATTTGAGGCTTAACTTAGGACACGAAAAAGTTGAAGTCAGTTTAGCCTTGCTGCTCAATCGTCAAAACCAACTGATTGCCGTGCGCGAATTGTCGCGCGGAACGGTGGCGGAAAACACGGTTTATATCCGTGAAATTGTCAAACTGGCGCTTGACGAATACGCCGACAGTCTGATTATCGCCCACAACCATCCGGGCGGACACGCGAGGCCGTCTGAAGCGGATATTCAGTTCACCAAAAGATTGGCGCAGGCGCTGAATTTGGTGGATATTTGGCTGCTGGATCATTTTGTAGTTACCGCGCGGGAAGCTTATTCTATGCGGCAGGCGGGGTTGATGGACTAACATCATCAAGGCCGTCTGAAAGCAAATCAAGTTTCAGACGGCCTCATCATTCCCATTACTCACGCTCGCTAAGTTTATCGGACAAACCCACTTCGTGCGGATTCAAACGTGCGTGTTCCTCCTGCCCCAATCCGGCCAATTTACGCAAACGCGTCATGTAAGCATTGACATCCAAACCGCGGCCATAGCGTTGCGCTTCCCACAAGGTTTCCGCCAGCGCGTCCATCATCTCATGCTCGGCACGAACCCAGTCATAATGATAACGCGCGCACAATTGCGCATGTATCACACGAATGCCCGGCGGCTGGTCGATGGCCGCTTGTTCCTGCAAAGACAAATGCAGCGACATGTGCAAAAAAGGATTGCTTTCCCCATCTTCCGGCAGCCAGTTTTTATCTAAATAATTGTCGATGTCTGCCAAGTAATGTTCATATTCCGGATGAGCTTCAATGATGCGCAAAGCCTTTTGCTGCAAACCATCCAGTTGCAGCGGTGTGAAGCGGTGTTGCCATACATGGGCAAAGAAACGGCGCACATCGTGGGTGTTGACATCATACATGTTGGGTATCCTGTTCAGACGGCCTTGTATATTTGCTTCAGATAGAAATAATATAGCGTTGCCTAGGTGTACACGGCAGCTGCTGTCGTTTGTCTGATTTCTATTTGAAACGAAATATCTATATCAATAGATATCAATGGGCCGTCTGAAAATTAAGTAGGTGTTGCGGAATAATCGAGAGAGTGTAGCCCTTTTTTATCCTGCTTGCCACAAACAATCGTTTCAGACTGCCTGATAAAGATTGGCAAAACCGCATACTCTGCGTATAATGAACCTTTCCTATCTGGGGGCGATCTTGGTTTCGACGGGGGTTGCGAAGCAGATGCGGGCATACCGGGGTCTCAGATTCCCGTAAAACACTGAATCTAAATAGTCGCAAACGACGAAACTTACGCTTTAGCCGCTTAAGGCTAGCCGTTGCAGCAGTTGGCCGATGGGCTGTGTAGGGTCAAACCTACGGCAACGTCATTTCACATTGGCTGGTTTTCCGTCGGGTTACTTGGCGGAAAATAAGATTTAAGGTAACTGGCTTCCCAAGAGCCTGTCTGTCGGCGCAAGGGAAGCAAGATTTCAAGTAGGCAAGACTAAGTATGTAGAACGCTTTGTAGAGGACTTTCGGACGGGGGTTCAATTCCCCCCGCCTCCACCAGATTCTCTAAACGCCATGTTGCAAAACATGGCGTTTTTTATTTCATATTATCTCAGAAAAATCTTGACAAAAGCATAGGTATAATTCCGGTTTTGAAGCTATTTTTATGACGAAAGCTTATATTTCAAGACCGTGGAAATCTATACACAAACTTTGTGGATAACCTTGTGGGTAAACTTTGAATAAACAAAAAAAACGTTTTAGCGACAATCATGCTGTTAAGTTGCTTAAAATTTAATCAATTTAAATTCAATAAAATCAATATGTTATATATTTAATGGTATTTGGGACCCTGTGAAAATAAAATTTTTAAGTAAAACAAAGTGCTGCAAAGGTGTGCACAAATTTCCGTTGACAGGTGAAAAATTATTAAATTTCTGCCAATCGCGTTACAATAGCTGTTTATTTTGAACATTCGAACCAGACATCATGAAAGCCAGTCAATTTTTTATCTCTACTTTAAAAGAAGCGCCTGCGGAAGCTTCGCTTGCCAGCCATCAATTAATGCTGCGTGCCGGTTTGATCAAATCGGTGGCGTCGGGTTTGTACACGTGGATGCCTATGGGCTTGCGTGTGTTGCGCAAAGTGGAAAATGTGGTGCGTGAGGAAATGAATCGTGCGGGCAGCGTGGAATTGCTGATGCCGGTAGTGCAGCCTGCTGAATTGTGGCAGGAATCCGGCCGCTGGGAGTTTTACGGTAAAGAATTGCTGCGCTTGAAAGACCGTAAAGATGCCGATTTCTGCATGGGGCCGACTTGTGAGGAAGTGATTACAGATATTGTGCGCAAGGAAATCAGCAGCTACAAGCAATTGCCGAAGAATTTTTACCATATCCAAACTAAATTCCGTGATGAAATCCGCCCTCGTTTCGGCGTGATGCGTGCGCGTGAGTTTGTGATGAAAGATGCTTATTCGTTTCATGCGGATTTTGAATCTTTGCAGGCGACTTATCAGGATATGTATGACGCGTATTGCCGTATATTTAACCGTTTGGGCTTGGATTTCCGCCCGGTGGCGGCGGATACGGGCAGCATCGGCGGCACGGGTTCGCATGAATTCCAGGTGTTGGCCGATAGCGGTGAAGACGTAATTGCTTATAGCGATGCGTCTGATTACGCCGCCAATATCGAATTGGCACCGACGTTGCCTTTGAGCGGCGAGCGTGCGGCAGCGCAAGCAACATTAAATAAGGTTCATACGCCGAATGTGAAAACGATTGCGGCCTTGGTCGGATTTTTGGATATTCCGATTGAGCAAACGCTGAAATCGATTGTGGTTGAAGGTGAGGAAGAAGGCGAAATCGTGTTGCTGCTGTTACGTGGCGATCATGAGTTTAACGACATTAAAGCGGAAAAATTGGCCGGTGTGAAATCGCCTTTGAGTATGGCGGCTCCGGAAGCGATTTTGGCGCAATTTGGTGCCAATGGTGGTTCGCTGGGGCCGGTTGGCTTCAAGGGCAAGATTTATGCCGATTTCGCCACTGAAAAAGGCACAGATTGGGTAATTGGTGCCAATGAAGACGACTACCACTACACCGGCTTCAACTTTGGCCGCGATTCGGCAGAGCCTGAATTTGTCGATTTGCGCAATGTGGTAGAGGGGGATACCAGTCCGGACGGTCAAGGCCGTCTGAAACTGGCGCGCGGTATTGAAGTGGGTCATGTGTTCCAATTGCGCGATAAATATTCTAAAGCTTTGAATGCGTCTTTCTTGGATAATAATGGTAAGTCGCAGATCATGGAAATGGGTTGCTACGGCATTGGTGTGACTCGTGTGGTGGCGGCGGCGATTGAGCAAAATCACGATGATCGCGGCATCATTTGGACGCCGGCAATGGCGCCATTTGAAGTGGTGATTGTGCCGATGAACTACAAAAAATCTGAAGCGGTGCGTGAAGCGGCCGACCGTATCTATGCCGAACTGCAAGCCCAGGGGGTGGATGTGTTGCTAGACGATCGTGATGAGCGCGCGGGTGTATTGCTGAACGATTCCGAGTTGTTGGGTATCCCACACCGTATCGTGATTGGCGACCGTGGCCTGAAAGAAGGCAATGTAGAATATGCGCAACGCCGTGATGCCGAATCGCAAAGCGTTGCGGTTGATGATGTAGTGGCTCAAGTTGCGGCAGTGCTGAAAGCTCATTAAGGCAGTCATACTAAAAGATCGAGACCTTCGCAAAATTCCTATTGGGGGTACATTGCTTCGTTATTCGCTATTCGAAAGTTTGCCGATCTCAATGATATGTCTGAGCTTTCTTTACGCTCTAACGTCGAGCTGTACTCAAATCCGGGATTTTACAAAGGTCAAAGCCGTCTGGAAAGGATAGTTTCAGACGGCCTTTTTTATAAACAAAAAACAGGGCAGAAAACACATTCTGCCCTGTTTGATTTTGAATTCAGACCAAGAATTATTCCTTATCTTCTTTTTTATTGTCCTTTTTGGGTACCGGTTTTTTCACAGCCAAACCTAACGATTTTTGCCATTCGGTCGGGTTTTTTACCAAATCCAAAGCTTTACGTAATTGATCGTCTTTGGCTGGATTCGGCGTGCGGCGTGCGATGATGTCTTCTTCTATTTCCTTGTCGGTTTTCGGTTTGGCATCTTGTTTTAAGGCTTCTTCGGCCACTTCAGGAATCTCATTGCTGCTGTTGACATCCGTGCCGCCGAGTGGGTTGCCGATATGGCCGATTAAGTCGGCTTCGCGGCTTTCGTAGGCGCGGTCTTTGTCTTTGACTTCGACATCAGGCACAATGCCTTGCGCTTGAATCGAGCGATCATTCGGGGTGTAGTATAAAGCAGTAGTCAGTTTGACTGCGCTGCCGTTGGATAACGGAATCACGGTTTGCACCGAACCTTTACCAAAGCTTTGCGTGCCGACGACTACGGCGCGTTTGTGGTCTTGCAGCGCACCGGCCACGATTTCCGAAGCGGAAGCGGAACCGGAATTAATCAACACCGTCATCGGAATGGTCTTCAGCTCGGTAGGCAGATCGTCGAGTGGATCTTTGCCGCCGGATAAAATGTAATCTTCAGGCGTCGCTTTCAAGACCATACCGGCTTTGCCGTCGCGACCTTTGGTGCTGACAACGTTAACATCATTCGGCAGAAAGGCTGCCGATACGCCGACCGCACCGTTAAGCAGCCCCCCGGGATCATCGCGCAGGTCTAAAATCAAGCCTTTCAATGGGGCGCCGTTTTGCTTGGTTAAATCTTTTGCGGCATCTTTCACGCCGGCGATGGTGCGCTCTTGGAACTGGGTGACACGGATGTAGCCGTAACCCGGCTCAAGCAGGTGATGGCGCACGCTTTTCACTTTGATGATGGCGCGGGTCAGGTTCACCACAATCGGTTTGTCGGCATTTTTACGTGACAGGGTCAGAGTAATTTTAGTGCCGGGTTTGCCGCGCATTTTTTTCACGGCTTCGCTGACGGTCAGGCCGCGCGTTGAAGTATTGTCGATTTTGACGATGAAGTCGCCGCTTTTCACGCCCGCACGTTCGGCCGGAGTATCTTCAATCGGGGCAACCACTTTGATAAAGCCATCTTCTTGACCGATTTCCATGCCCAAGCCGCCAAATTCGCCGCTGGTGTTTTCTTTCAAGTCGGAATAGCCTTTTTTATCCATGTATTCGGAATGCGGGTCGAGACCGGCAACCATGCCTTTCATTGCGCCTTCGAATAGTTCTTCATCGGATTTGTCTTGGTAATAATTGGCTTTGATTTGGCCGTAAACTTCGGCCATGGTGCGGATGGATTTCACTGGCAAAGATTCGTCTTTAGCGCTTTTTTCGGCGGCAATGCTTTGAACGCTGAGGCTGATTGCCACACCGCTGAATGCACCTAAGGTGTAAAGTGCAACTTTTTTCAAAGTGGATTTCGACATTATTGTTAACTTTCTTTGTGTGCTTTATGAGGCAGTCTGAAAAGATGAGTTGATTTCAGACGGCCTAAATACATCGTTCATGAAACTTTAGGCGATTTGGCCTGAGGAAACAACCGTTTTAGGGTAAAAAAATGCTAGCAACTGTTTGTTTCATGCTTTTTGTTATGTTGATCAATATTCAGACGGCCTTGATATGCTTTGGAAAACATATCAAGGCTGTCTGAACATCAATTAATCCAAGAGAGCGGATTCATGTTTTGACCGTTGTAGCGGATTTCTAAATACAAGCCTTCTTCACCGCTTGGCAGGGTGCCGCTGGTGCCGATTTTATGGCCTTGGCCCACACTGTATCCTTTAACAACGCCGATTTCGCTCAAGCCTGAATACACGCTGACGTATTGGTCGCCGTGATCGACCACGACCACATTACCGTAGCCTTCCAATTCGCTGGCATACACCACATTACCCGCAGCAATGCTGTTTACCGCGGCAGGTGGCGTACTGTAGAAAACGCCTTTCCAAATCTCGCCGCTTTCACGCTGATGTCCGAACAAACCTGAGAGCATGCCGTTAACCGGCTTGTTCAGACGGCCTTGCATGCGGCTGAAGCTGTTTGGATTGCTGATGGTTACAAAGCTGCCCGATTTCGGCGCTTGCAGCTTCAGATCTTCGTCGGTGAGGTTCGACATGGCGGCACGCTCTTTCTCGGCTTGTTCCTCTTTGGCTTTGGCCGCTTGGCGGGCTTTTTCAGTAGCGGCCAAACGCGCTTCTGCTGCTTTCTTACGCGCTTCTGCTTCTTTTTTGCGCTGCTCGGCTTTTTGTTTGTCCAAATCTTTAATCAGATTGTTCAAACGTTGCTCGTTGTCTTTTTGGGTGACTGATTTTTTCGCCTCTTTGGCCATCGCGGCATTTTGGCGGCGGCTTTCGACTTGTTCGGGGGTATTTTGTGCACCTTGTTTTTTTAACGCAGCTTGTGCATTGGCCTGCAGGCGTTTCAGACGGCTTAATTCATTGTTGATTTTGCTCTCTTGCGTAGCCAGCTCTTTTTGCTGCTTGGCCAGATCTGCCATCACCTTTTCGTTTGAAGCATTGATGTAGCGGGTATAACGCAGAAAACGCGTTTTCTGGCCCGGCTCGGCATTTTTCAAAAACAAGGCCACGGCATTCGGTTGGCTGTTTTTATAATTACCGGAGACAAAACGTGAAATTTGTGCGCGTGTGTTGCCGACTTCGGCTTTGAGGCGGGTCAGTTCTTTATCCAATTGTTGCAATTTGTTCCATGCATCGCGTTGTTGGCGGTTGATGTTGGATAAATTGTTGCGGGTTTGTTGCAGCTTTTTTAAATCGGCATTTACGCGGACTAAGAAACCGGCGGTGCGCTTGCTCAAGGCTTGTTTGGCCTCCAAATCATTGGTAGCGGCGCTGACAGCGGCGCGCAATTCGTCGCTGTCTTTACTTGGTACAGTGGCGGTTTTCTTATCGTTGGCCGCATTGGCTTTAGCGGCTTCTGTTTTAGCGGCTGCTTTTTTTACCGGTTCTTTTTTAGCTGTTTCTGGCTTGGCTGGCTGTTTGCTTGTTTCTTTTTTATTGTCTTTATTGTCTTTATTGTCTTTATTGTCTTTATTGTCTTTTTTTGCTGTGGCTTCCGATTTTGCAGCTGCTTTTTTAGCCGTTTGTTTGGCGTTGCCGTCTTTCTCTTTTGCCGATTCTTTTTCTTTAGGGGTTCGGGCTGTGGCTTTTTTTACCGGCTGCTCATTGGCTTTGGGCGCTTCTTTTTTATTGTCTGCCGTTTTGGTGTTGTCATTTTTGCTATCGGTTTTGGTTTTATCGTCTTTTTTAGCAACGGCTTTGGCTTTTTCAGCAGGTTTTTTGTCTGCTTTTTCTTTGGCTTTGGACGCAGTTTTTTTATCCGTGGTTTTAGCTGCTTCTTTTGACGTGGTTGCTTTTTTGGTTTGGGTGTTTTTCTTCGCAGCGGTGGTTTTTTCTTTGGTTGAATCGTTGGCCGCGAAAGAAGGTGCGGCAAAACTGAGCAATAAGGCGAGTAAAAGAGGTTTGTAACGCATGATGTATTTTCTTAAAAGTCATTAAAAGCAACAAAACACGATTATACTGATTGTCAGGCCGTCTGAAAATCTTATTTAAACGCGTTTCACAAATGCTTGCAATCTTGTCAAACGGTCTTATATAGTATCTGTAAACTTTATCAATGAAAAAAGTAGCGATGTTGAAAAAATTGGCATTGGCCGCCGTTACAGCGGTATTGTTGGCGGCTTGCGGCGGCGGTGATTCGGATAAAATCGGTAAGGCCAGTACGGTTTTCCACATGCTGGGTAAAAACGACCGCATCGAAGTGGAAGCGTTTGATGACCCTGATGTGCAGGGCGTGGCATGTTATATTTCCTATGCCAAAAAAGGCGGGCTGAAAGAAACCGTGAATTTGGAGGAAGACGCCAGCGATGCTTCAGTATCCTGTGTGCAGTCGGCCAATATCATCCGCTACAGCGAAGCAGCAGTCGCTAAGCCGAAGCAAGTTTTCAAACGCAGCGCCAGCGTGGCGTTTAAGAGCCAGCAGATTATCCGTTATTACGACCCGAAGCGTAAGGCTTTTGCCTATTTGGTGTACAGCGATAAAATTGTGCAAGGTTCGCCGAAAAACTCTTTGAGCGCGATTTCCTGCTTCGACGGGCAGCGTGCAGATGAAAAAGAAATCGCCGGTTTGGCCAATAAGCAAGTGTATGGTGTATGTATTGTCGAAGTGGCGACGCCGGCGCAATCCTAAATAATCAAGAGAGCATATGAATTTAGCAAACTACTTTTTGGTGGCCATGCCCAATATGGACGATCCGTTTTTCCAAGACAGCGTAATTTATCTTTGCGAGCATGATGAAGAAGGTGCGTTGGGCATCATCATCAATAAGCCGTCGCCGATTACAATGGATATGATTTTTGCCGCGAGTGACCGCAATATTCCGTTGCGTATGCAGCATGAGAGTGTGATGATGGGCGGGCCGGTTCAGGTTGACCGCGGCTATGTGGTGCATACACCTTTGGGTAATTGGCAAAGCACGCTGGCGGTTACCGATAACGTGGCACTGACATCTTCGCGCGACATTATCGAGAATTTATCCGAACCCGGTGCGGTGGATAAGGCTTTGGTGAGCATTGGTTATTCAAGCTGGGGCAAAGGGCAGTTGGAACGCGAATTGGCCGATAATGTATGGCTGACCGTGCCTGCCGATGAGCATATTTTGTTTGACGTGCCGTATGAACACCGCTATGCGGCTGTGTTTGAAAAGCTCGGCATTCAGCCTGACCGTTTAGTTACAGGGGCAGGGCATGCATAAAGTACCCAAAGGCACTACGCTGGCGTTTGATTTTGGTGAAGCGCGCATAGGTGTGGCACAGGGAGATGCCGAATTAGGCATGAGCCATCCGCTGACCACCGTGACCGGCAACAGCAACGGTGCTAAGTTTGAATCGATCGCCAAGCTGATAACAGAATGGCAGCCGCGTCAATTGGCAGTCGGCCTGCCCACGCATACCGACGGCACCGAGCATAACTTAACGCGCTTGAGCCGCAAGTTCGGCCGTCGTTTGCATGGGCGGTTTAATTTGCCGGTATATTGGGTGGATGAGCGTATGTCGTCGCTGTATGCTGAAAGTTTGCTGGTTGAAGCGCAGGTATTTGGCCGGAAACAGAAATCAGTATTGGATCAAGTGGCGGCACAGGCGATTTTGCAGGGCTTTTTTGAAGGTGGTGCAGCGGAATATTTTAATGGTCGGGAAGCAGAAGACGACGAATAAAAAGCCTTTGGAGACCGTCTGAAATAAACTGATTGCTTTGTGCAACATCTTTTCAGACGGCCTGCGTATATTTTCGTTAAGAAAACAGGTAAACACGCTAATGTTTGCTACACTCAAGCCGTTTTACAACAACACATTATTTAAATTTAATTTAAAGGATAAATCATGGCTTTAATGAATACTTTGTTGAATGTGGCAACCCAAGCCCTAAATAATAATGACAATGCTAACAGCCAAAACCCATTGGTTGATATGGCGATGGATTTGGTGCAGCAGCAAGGCGGTGTGGGTAACTTGATTAACCAATTGCAACAAGGTGGTTTAGGCGAGACATTGGGTAGTTGGGTTTCTACTTCTCAAGACAATGCGCCGGTTTCAGGCAACGAATTGCAAAGCGCCTTGGGCAGTGATGTGATTGGCCAAGTGGCACAAAAATTCGGTATGGACGGTCAGCAAGCCAGTGATTTGTTGGCTCAAGTGTTACCAAACCTAGTTGACAGCGCCACGCCAAACGGCAATCCGCAAGAAGCCGATGGCTTTGGTTTGGACGACATTGCTTCGTTGGTGTTGAAAAACTTCATTAATTAAATAAGCCACCTGAAACATTGGTGTTTCAGACGGCCTTTTCCAATCTGTGAGACCTTTGCAAAACTTCCCCAAATCCTCTAAATTTGCCTCACATCGTGCCAAGGAATTTAGAGGATATTTTCATGAGCAGTTTTTTAGACCCCGACGCCTTCAACACATCGAAAAACATCTCCGATGTAGGAAATTGTCGGGTTGTTTACACTTTTTATGCAAAACAGCTTTTATTTTTTGCCTAAATGATTGTTTTAGGATTGTTGAGCATTATCAAGAACCATGCGGCGTTGCCGTGCCTTTCGGCATTCTTGACAACACTCAAAAATCCCAAA
>NZ_JBHSPY010000041.1:0-15592 GCF_042658245.1 Neisseria weixii | reverse complement strand
ACTCAGCGCCGATGATAGTGTGGTTCTTCCATGTGAAAGTAGGTCACTGCCAAACACCCATTCCGAAGCCTCTGACTCTGTCAGGGGCTTCTTTACGTCCGGCAGAAAAGTGCGGCTAAAGCAGGTTACCGTGTTGTTAGTATAATTATATTTGATTGTTTTATTGAGTTTATTAAATAAGTTGTGCCGCTTAGGCATAAGCGTTATAATTTCACTCCTTTTTACGGGAGTAGCCATCCGGATTTTTCGGTTCCGGAGCGGTTATCAACATAATTGCTTTGGCATGGTAACCGCATCTTCGCTCAAACGAATGACAGGCAAGACGTAAAGCATGGCAATTCCAGTGGGCAATTGTTATGCTTTTGTGTTGCCCACGAAACGGTTGAGTATCTACATGGAAGCTTTTTTCTCTTCAACATTGGGTGTGATGATTGCCGAAATTGGCGACAAAACTCAACTGCTCGCATTATTTTTAGCAACCCGATTTTCACAAAAGAATGCTATTGTTTTAGGTATTTTTGTAGCCACATTACTAAACCATGCACTTTCTGCAGTCATTGGTGTGTGGTTGGCGCAATATATTTTGCCTGAGCTAATGAAATGGATTGTCGGCTTGAGTTTTATTGCGGTGGGCTTATGGCTGCTGTTGCCGGATAAAGATGAGAATCCGGATAGCCGATGGCTGAAATATGGTGCTTTTGGCGCAACGGTACTGCTGTTTTTTATGGCGGAAATCGGTGATAAAACGCAAATCGCCACAGTGTTGTTAGCAGCCAAATATCAAGAGATGTTTTGGGTGATATGCGGTAGCGTGTTGGGTTTGATGTTGGCAAACGTGCCGGTGGTTTATTTGGGGCAGATGCTGATGAAGAAGATTCCGGCTAAAGCAGTTCGCATTTCTGCCTGCATTTTATTTTGCGTGTTGGGTGCCATTACTTTATTGGGTAGAGGTATAGTATTAAATTAAGGTTGGGAGAATATGTGGAAGATCTTTTTCAGAATCAAAACTTCATTGTGATTAATAAGCCTTGCCATCTTGCGGTGCATCAGGAAGAAAATCAAATCAGCTTGACGCACACGCTGGCAGAGCAATTGGGTTTAGAAAGAGTATGGTTATTGCATCGATTAGATAAAGCAACCAGCGGTGTATTATTGTTGGCACTCAATGATCAGATAGCCTCAGAGCTGGCGCAACAATTTTCTGCTAAAACCATGCACAAAACCTATTTAGCAATGAGCGATGCAAAGCCATCCAAAAAGCAGGGGTGGATTAAAGGCGGAATGAAAAAATCCCGCCGTGGTGTGTGAAAGTTAACTCGAGATACATCGAGTCCGGCCATCACGCAGTTTCACAGCCATACTCTCGCACCATATTTACGCTTATTTGTGTTGCGACTGCATATCGGCAAAACGCACCAATTACGCGTTGCCATGAAAAGCTTAGGCAGTCCGATTATTGGTGATCGGTTGTATGGTGGTACAGCCGCCGAACGAATGTTTCTGCACGCTTGGCAAATAGAGTTCCAACATCGAGATGAGCATTTTAAAATCACCGCACCTTTAGATGCAACATGGCCGTCTGAGCACATTTATGCCATATTATCTTCATCGCTTTAACGCAGTATTTACGCACTTTACAGACAGCATAGTATAATAGCTGCTTGCATATCTGAATGACTTTAATAAATAAAACAGCATGAAACCTATTTTTCAAAAACTGATTCTGGTATTGGGCCTGAGCACTGCTGCGATGTCGGCACAAGCCGTTACTTATATCTGCAAGGTAGATGGCGGCATTGTCTTTTCCGAGAAGAAAATCGGCAACCAATGCGAAGAATCCCATACCGATGGTGCGGCGCAAGTGACGCCTGAAGAAGCCACTAAAGCTTTACCCGAGAAAGTTGATTTAAAAGAGGCACCGGGCTCTGCTGCACCAGATGTCAGCGACATTAAAATTTTACCGCAGACTATCAGTGGCAGTGTAACGAATAGCGTTGAAGCGGCTAATCCGCGCATGAATATCAAGCTACGCAATGGTAATGACACAGCAGGCCGTAAAACCAGTGCCGGTGATTTGAAATCAGCCCAAGCGCGTGCCGCTGAGCTGAACCGCAAGGCTAAGATTATTCATGCGCCGGTGATTAGCGCGCCGGCTGCCAAACAGAAACCGCAACTTACCCGTAAGCAGATTTTACAAAACGAAATCCGCAATGAGCAAGCTGCATTGGCACGAGCTAAGGTACAATTGAATGTAGCGCGTAAAAAAGGCGATCAAGCCAAAATCAGCCGTTTAAACCAAGCCGTTCGTGATCGCGAGGCGAATATTCGTGCCATTCAGGGTGAAATGAAGCGCTAATGAAGTATTTCTAAAAGCCATCAATTTGAGGGAAACCAAAATAAAAGGCCGTCTGAAACACAATGTATCAGACGGCCTTTTGTTTTGCTGTTAAGCCGGACGGCAGGCAATCATATAGTTGGTGTCGGTCATATCACTGATGCTGTATTCTTTGGTCAGCAGATTGTATTTCATGCCTTTTGTATCGACAACATCCAAACCGGCTTGGCGGCACATACGCGCCAATTCCGCAGGCGTGATGAATTTCTTCCAGTTGTGCGTGCCTTTCGGTACAAAGTTCAATACATATTCGGCACCGACAATCAAATGCAGATAAGACTTCGGATTGCGGTTGATGGTGGAGAAAAACACCATGCCTTCGGGCTTAACCAATTTCGCACATGCTTTTACGATGGCGGCCGGATCGGGTACATGCTCGAGCATTTCCATGCAGGTGACCACATCAAAGCTGTGTGGTTGCTCGGAGGCCAATTCTTCCACTGGAACGCAGCGGTAAGCGATATTGCCAACATTTTGTTCAGCCGCGTGTACTTCAGCCACTTTTAATGACTTTTCCGCCATGTCGGTGCCGGTTACGTGCGCGGCACCGCGCTTGGCCATGCTTTCGGCTAAAATTCCGCCGCCGCAGCCGACATCCAAAACCTGCTTGCCGCTCAAATGGCCTAAGTCATCGATGTAGCCCAAGCGTAGCGGGTTAATGTCGTGAAGCGGTTTGAATTCGCTGTTTTTATCCCACCACTTTTCGGCGATTTGGCTGAATTTGGCGATTTCATTGTCATCGACATTACGTTCGGTTTGACTGGTCATATCGGTTTTCCTGATGGATTGAAGACGCAATTTTATAACAAAGCGGCAGCAAACGGTAGGCCGTCTGAAAGGCATCAATGTTTTTCAGACGGCCTAGATTTCATGCGCGGCGCATGCCATCCACAACGCACGTTTTTTGGCGGCAGGCATTTTTTTCAAAGCGATTTCCTGTTTTAAAGCTTCGCTTTTGCTGAGACCGTCGGCAACCACACGCATGGCTTCAGGCTTGTGGATACGCGTATATTTCGCCCCTTTGCCGGCTTTATGTGCCAGTAAACGTTCGTACGGGCGCAGACTGATGCCACAATAAAGCGAGGCGTTTTCACACAAAATCAAATATACGCACCATGTTTGCGCCGTCATTGCGCCGCCTCCGCAAAAGATTGCTGCAAGATGGTGACAGCCGCTTCGGTTTTGGCCGACTGCACGCGATAAGGCGTGACCACATATAAATTGACCGCCGGTAAAGTCCAATCCGGCAAGACAATATTCAGACGGCCTTGGGCGGCGGCATCGGTAATCTCGCCACTGACTTGCAGCGACAGGCCGAAGCCTTGCTCCGTCAGTGTCCGCACGGCGGCCAGATGGCTGCAATAGAGGCTGTTTTCAATTTCTAAAAAATAGTGTTCCGCACCGCAATGCAGGGAGGTACGTAACGGTAAGAAATGCAACCAGCGGTGGGCGTGGAGCTGGTTAGGGTGGGTGACGGGTGCGTGTTGTGCCAAATAGTCGGGGGCCGCGCAAATTTGGTACTGCCAAGTCACCAAATGCCGTGCGGCCAGATTCGGGTCGTCGAGCGCGTGGCCGCCGCCGCGTATGGCCAAGTCGATTTCCGCTTGTTGCAGATTGTCCAGCGTGTCGTTGAAATGCAGCACGGGGTGGATTTTGGGAAACTCGTTGTGCAGGCGGCGCAAGGCCGTCTGAAAAGCCGGAGCATCGAGAATGCTCGAAGTCAGCGCGATGTGTAAGCTACCCGCGGGTTCGGTTTTTAAATGGTCGATGACCGCGCGCGTATCGGCCAGCGTTGCCTGCAGTCGGCGGCAATAGCTGCCCAGTGCGCGCCCGGCATCGGTTGGGGAAAGGCTGCGCGTGTTGCGGTTGAGCAGTTTGATGCCGTGCAGCGATTCCAGGCGGTTGATGTGCTGGCTGACAGCCGACGGCGTCATGGATAAAGCTGCGGCTGCGGCATTCATGCTGCCGTGTTCCAAAACGGCAGCAAATACGAGTAAAGGTTTGATGTCTTGCATTCCAGACAGTCTTGATAGTGAAGTTGGACTTAATAATACAAACAGTAAAATAGGGATTATCAGTGTTTTCAGACGGCCTTACAATACGTTTATCTTAAATAGTGAACAAAACAAGGAGCGAACAATTAAATTTGCTGTGATTGGTGCAACAGGTTTGGTGGGCAAGGCAACGGTACAAGAGTTGGCTGCACGCGGCCATGAAGTAACGGCTTTTGCACGCGATGTTTCTAAAGTGGCGAAGGCCGGCAATATCAAAGCGGTGGCGGCCGATGTCAATGCGGCGGATTTTGCCGCGCAGCTGCGGGTCTTTGACGGCGTGGTCAGCGCGTTTAATGCAGGTTGGGAGAATCCGAATCTGGCGGCGGATTTTACCTTGGGTGCAAACAACATCATTGAAGCGGCGAAAACCGCGCAAGTGCCGTATCTGCTGGTTATCGGCGGCGCAGGCAGTCTGAATGTCGCTCCGAATCTGCAATTGGTCGATACGCCTGATTTCCCGAAAGAAGTCTATCCCGGTGCCAATGCCGCCCGCGAGCTGCTCGACCGTCTGCGTCCGCGCCGCGATGTGAATTGGGCATTTCTGTCACCTGCTGCCATGTTTGCCGTTAATCCTGTGCGCTTTGAAAAAAGCGGCGCATACCGCATAGGCCAAGATGATGTGTTGATGAATGCCAACGGCGCGCCTGCGGATATTACCGTCGCCGATTTGGCCGCGGCGATTGCGGATGATGTGGAAAATAGAGCACATTTGTTTGCCCGCTTTACCGTAGCCGAGGTGTAATTGACTTGTCAAATCACAGGCCGTCTGAAAACATTCAGACGGCCTCATATGGGGAGCGTGACTCATGCAGGAAATGATGTATCTGTTTGACCCATTGTGCGGTTGGTGCTACGGCGCAACGGTTGGTTTGGAACAGTTGGCGGCCGACCAACATACGCGTATCCGGATGCAGCCGACCGGCCTGTTTGCCCGCAACGGCCGCGTGGTGGATGCCGGATTCGCCAAACATGCGTGGCGCAACGACCAAAAAATCGCTGCGCTGACGGGTTTGCCTTTTAGCGCAACGTATCGTACCCAACTACTGTCGGGAGACGGTCGTGCGTTCGATTCGTGGCCGATGGTTCTGGCCTTGAGCGCGGTGGAAAAAACCGAGCCTGAGAAAGAGATCGAAATATTGAAAACCTTTCAGGCGGCGCGTTATCAATATGCTTGAGACACTTCCGATATAGAGACGGTTAAAACGATTTTGAATGAAATCGGCCTGACTCGGGTACCGCGCTGGTTGGCAGCGATGAGGTTGCGGCGGCGGCCGAACAGCGGATTTTGGAGGGGCAGGCGTTGATGCGGCAATTCGACTTGAGCGACGTACCGGGCTTGTTGCTGCGACGGGAGGGACAAGACGTTTGGCAGGTGGCGGACAGCCGTGTTTTGTTTGAATCAGCCAAGTAGCCTGCCGACATGCTTGGGCACGGCATAGGTCGAAGGAAGCGGCCGTTTGGGAAGTAAGCCTATATTGGCTAGGCATTCACTTTTCAGACGGCCTTTTGCCGCATTCAGTTTTCACGCGACCAATGTGTTTTTTGTGCAAATATCAATTTGTTGTCGGTAAATTTGATGAAGTCGAGCTCCAGCATCCATACATCACTTTTCATCGCCCGTGCAACGGGATGGATCCGGTAAAACAATGCGGCCGCGGCTTGGCGTTCTGCTTCGTTTTCCAAACAAACCGCGCGCGCTTGAAACTGAATGCCGCTGATTTTGGTGATACTGTCAGGCTGCCCCGCAATCGTACCCGAGATATGGGACGAAGCCGCCATATTGCTGCCGTGTCGGGTTTGGCGCGAAGTCAAAATAATCAGCCGTGCGTGCGCTTCATCGAAAACGTAAAAGCAGCACGCGCTCCACAGGCCGCTTTCGGGCGAATGGGTGGCGAGGCTGACGGCATGGTTGCGGCTTAAAAAGTGGGTAATATTGCGGGGTAGGGGATTCATCAACATTCCTGTTTCAGACGGCCTTAAACGGCTTTCAAACCAATTGGGCAGAAACCGGCGCATGTGTGCTCATGCGGGTTTATTGTGTAGTGCCGCCATTCCAATGCGGCAAGTCGGGGATTTCGAGGTCAAACATTTCTAAGGCGCGGCCGACGCTGTGGGTGACGATGTCGTCCACCGATTGCGGCTGTTGGTAAAACGCAGGTACAGGCGGGAAGATAATGCCGCCCATTTCGGTGACGCGCTTCATGTTGTCCAAATGCGCCAAATTCAGCGGCGACTCGCGCACCATCAACACCAAGCGGCGGCGTTCTTTCAGCACTACGTCTGCCGCCCGGGTGAGGAGGTTGTTGTTGTCTCCATGGGCAATGGCTGCCAGCGAACGCATAGAGCAGGGCGCTACCAACATGCCGGCGGTGCGGAACGAGCCGCTGGAAATCGCCGCCCCCAAATTGCCGATAGGGTGGACGACATCGGCCATGGCCATGACTTCCTCTTTTGAATACGGCGTTTCCAGTGCACGCGTCATGTCGGCGCCTTTGGAAACCACCAAATGCGTTTCGATACCGGGCAGGTTTTGCAGGATTTTTAAGGCGTTGTAGCCGTATTGAAAGCCGCTTGCGCCGCTAATGCCGATAATAAGCCGCCGTGTCATGCATTGCCTTTCTGTGTCAGGCCGTCTGAAAGCGTTATTATAGAATACAAATTGTCTATCCGTAGCAATATCCGATAAAATAGCGCATGATTTGATAAGGCCGTCTGAAAGCGCTGTTTTGGCGCCGTTAAAATAAAGGATAACAATATGGCAAAAATGAAAGGCGGTTTGGGCCGCGGTTTAGATTCCTTGATTTCCAATGGGGTGGACAACAGTACCAGCGACCGCCTGACCTCCGTCGACATCAGCGATATCCAGCCCGGCCGCTATCAGGCGCGTGTGCAGATGGATGACGAAGCGCTGCAAGAGTTGGCCGATTCGATTAAAGCGCAAGGCGTGATTCAGCCGGTGATTGTGCGCGAACACGGTTTGTCGCAATACGAATTGATTGCAGGCGAACGCCGTTGGCGCGCGTCGCAATTGGCCGGATTGACTGAAATTCCGGTAGTGATCAAAACCATCAGCGACGAAACCGCGCTGGCGATGGGTTTGATCGAAAACCTGCAACGTGAAAACCTGAATCCGATTGAGGAAGCACAAGGCTTGAAACGCTTGGTCGATGAATTCGGTTTGACGCATGAAACCGTGGCTAAGGCCGTCGGCAAAAGCCGCAGCGCAATTTCCAACAGTTTGCGTTTGCTGAGCTTACCCGAGCCGGTGCAGGATATGCTATACCACCGCCACTTGGAAATGGGGCATGCGCGCGCATTGTTGACGCTGCCGGTAGTTGAGCAGTTGGAATTGGCGCAAAAAGCAGTGAAAAACGGCTGGTCAGTGCGCGAAGTAGAGCGCCGCAGTCAGTTGGCGCATCAAAGCAAAGAAGTCGAGCCGAAGAAAACCATCAGCCCTGATGTTCGGCGTTTGAATGACGTATTGACCGAGCGTTTGGGCGTGAATGCCGAAATCAAAACCACCAATCAGAAAAAAGGCAAAATCGTGTTGCATTTCGACACGCCCGAAACATTTGAATATCTGCTGAAACAATTGGGCATTCAATACGAAGCGTAACCTTTATTTCAGAGGCGAGGCCAAAAAATTTTAAGTAAACTGTTTCTTTTACACAAAAAAATGATAATTAAGGCCGTCTGAAATTTCAAACGGCCTTATTAAAATCTGATTGAAATCAAAGGGATTATTTGAAGTTGAGGGATGGAATATGTTAGGTGTTTATAAATTGTTGTATTTCAAGATTAATAAGCATGTAACAATGTGTAATTTGTGTTAAAATCTTCACGGAATAGCAATTGCCAAACTGCCAAACAGAGAACTTTTCTTAAATTGACATATCCTCAAATAATAACGTTTCACAAAGCTTAACAATCGCTTGACGACATAGCACTTCTTGATTATAGTAGCCTCGCTTTAGTATTGTGGCTCAATCGCCTTAAAAATATGAAGCAAATTTTAATTTTACAAGTGATTGTCTTGCTTGCAGTTTCTGCCTTAAGTGCAATAATTGTAGGCAAAAGCGGTTTTTGGTCGGCCTTGGTCGGCGGAATCACGTATCTCATCCCTTCATCTATTGCAGTTTTACTTTTAAAGCTTGTTAAAAATAATCCTTATCTGCAAAGCAGGATGTTTATTTTTGGAGAAGTTTTAAAAGTAGTGCTGTCGCTGGTGTTGATGCTGATTGTGTTTGCAATTTGGCATGAATCGCTGGTTTTTCTTCCGTTTTTCTTCGGATTGCTCGGCGTCAGCCATTTGGTTTTTTTGTATTACTTGAGAGTTAAAGACTATGGCAGGTGAATCTATGACCGCTGCCGACTACATCAAGCACCACTTGCAAAGCTTGACCAGTTTGTCGGACGTAACCCAAGGCCAAGGCCTGAAAAATATTGCTGATTTCTCTTACATCAACTTGGATGCAATTTTCTTTGCCGTCGTGTTGGGAATTATCGGTAGCTTTATCTTATGGCGTGGTGCCAGGAAAGCAACAGCCGGCGTGCCCGGCCGCTTTCAAGCTGCGGTAGAAATCCTGTTTGAATTTGTGGATGATATGTGTAAAAGCATTATCCATAATGAGCAGTCCCGCAAAGCCGTTGCGCCATTGGGTTTGACCTTGTTTGTATGGATTTTCCTGATGAATGCCATGGACTTGCTGCCGGTTGATTTGTTGCCAGTCGCCTGGCAGGGTATTACCGGTGATCATCATGCATTATTGCGTGTCGTACCTACCGCTGATTTGAATACCACGCTGGCATTGGCTATCGGTGTCTTGATTATCTGTATTTACTACAATGTTAAAATTAAAGGCTTCGGCGGTTGGATGCACGAAATGTTCAGCGCGCCGTTTGGTGCGAAATTGGCACCGGCCAATTTTCTGTTAAATATCGTAGAATTCTTATCGAAAACTGTATCGCACGGTATGCGGTTGTTCGGTAATATGTATGCCGGTGAATTGGTATTTTTGCTGATTGCTTTGTTGGGTGGCGCGTGGGCTGCTTCTGGCAGTATTGGTGTGATGGATCCGATTCTGTTTGTGTTCCATATTTTGGCCGGTTTGGCTTGGGCGATTTTCCATATTTTGGTGATTACCCTGCAGGCATTTATTTTCATGGCGCTGGCGTTTGTATATATCGGCCAAGCACATGACGCACACTAAGTTTAGTTGTTCTTTATAAGTAGTTTTTCAATTTTTTCAACGTAGTTTTAACCTTTGTTTCTTTTAAGGAGTTTTAAAAATGGGTTTGATTGCTATCGCATGTGGCTTGATCGTAGCTTTGGGCGCTTTGGGCGCTTCTATCGGTATTGCTATGGTAGGTTCTAAATACTTGGAATCTTCTGCTCGTCAGCCTGAATTGATTGGTCCATTGCAAACCAAACTGTTTTTGATCGCCGGTTTGATCGACGCCGCGTTCTTGATCGGTGTTGCTATTGCCTTGCTGTTCGCCTTCGTTAACCCGTTTGCAGGCTAATCCGAACACAAGTTCGTTACAAACGGTTTAAACGTTTGTTTGATTAACCCTAATACGAAGGTTAAGTAAAGTGAATATTAATGCAACCTTATTTGCGCAGATTATCGTCTTTTTCGGTTTGGTTTGGTTTACCATGAAATTTGTGTGGCCGCCGATCGCAAAAGCGTTGGACGAGCGCGCCGCCAAAATTGCTGAGGGTTTGGCTGCTGCCGAACGCGGTAAAAGCGATTTTGAGCAGGCAGAAAAGAAAGTTGCAGAACTCATGGCCGAAGGGCGTGGACAAGTTGCCGAAATGGTGGCTAACGCCGAAAAACGTGCTGCTGCAATTGTAGAAGAAGCCAAACAGCAAGCTTCTACAGAAGCTGCACGCATTACAGCACAGGCTAAAGCTGATGTTGAGCAGGAAGTGAACCGTGCGCGCGAAGCTTTGCGCGAGCAAGTTGCTGCATTGGCTGTGAAAGGTGCAGAGTCTATCTTGCGTAGTGAAGTGGATGCTTCCAAACACGCAACAATGCTCAACACTTTGAAACAGGAGCTGTAATCCTATGGCAGAGTTCGCAACGATTGCCCGACCTTATGCGAAAGCATTATTTGGTTTGGCACAGGAAAAAAACCAAATTGAGTCTTGGTTGGGCGGACTGGAAGAATTGGCAGCAGTGTTGCAGGATCAGAAAGTATTGTCTCTGGTTGAGCAGCCTGAAACCGCTGCTTCCGATAAAGCAAAGGCATTGGCTGATTTGGTCGGTTTGAATGATGTAAGCCTTACAAATTTTGTAAGCGTTCTGGCCGAGCAAAAGCGTTTGAATGTTTTGCCGGAAGTGTACGCGCAATATCAAGACTTAGTCTTGGCACTCAACAATACCAAATCAGCTGTGATTTACAGCGCATACGAATTAATGCCTGCGCAGTTGGCTGATTTAACCGCTACTTTAAAAACACGTTTCAACACTGACTTGCAAGTGACCACGAAAGTTGATCCGCAATTAATCGGTGGTGTGAAAGTAGAAGTGGGTGATCAAGTCTTGGATCTGTCGGTGCAAGGTAAATTGAATGCTTTGTATACGACTATGACAAATTAGGAGAGTTTTCATGCAGCTTAATCCTGCTGAAATTAGCGATTTGATTAAAGCCAAAATCGAAAATCTGTCTGTTAACGCAGAAGTACGTACCCGCGGTACGGTAATTTCTGTGACTGACGGTATCGTACGCATTCACGGCTTGTCAGACGCCATGCAAGGTGAGATGCTCGAATTCCCAGGCAACACTTTCGGTTTGGCCATGAACTTGGAGCGTGACTCCGTTGGTGCCGTAGTGTTGGGTGAATACGAACACATCAAAGAAGGCGATACCGTTACTTGTACCGGTCGCATTTTAGAAGTACCAGTAGGTCGTGAGCTGGTAGGTCGTGTTGTGGATGCATTGGGTCGTCCGATTGACGGTAAAGGCCCGATTAATGCTTCTGGTTCTGCGCCAATCGAAAAAATTGCACCGGGTGTAATTGCCCGTAAATCGGTTGACCAACCAATGCAAACCGGTTTGAAAGCCATTGACTCTATGGTTCCGGTAGGCCGTGGCCAACGTGAGTTGATTATTGGTGACCGTCAAACCGGGAAAACAGCTGTTGCTTTGGACGCGATTGTGAACCAAAAAGACACCGGCGTTATCTGTATCTACGTAGCCGTAGGTCAAAAAGCTTCTTCAATTGCCAACGTGGTACGTAAATTGGAAGAGCACGGTGCAATGGAACACACCATTGTGGTGGCAGCAACTGCTTCTGAAGCAGCGGCATTGCAATACATCGCCCCTTACTCAGGTTGTACCATGGGTGAATTCTTCCGTGACCGCGGCGAAGATGCCTTGATCGTTTACGACGACTTGTCTAAACAAGCCGTTGCATACCGTCAAATTTCTCTATTGCTGCGCCGTCCACCAGGCCGCGAAGCGTATCCGGGCGACGTATTCTACTTGCACTCTCGTTTGTTGGAGCGCGCTGCGCGTATCAACGAAGATGAAGTGGAAAAGCTGACCAACGGTGAAGTTAAAGGTAAAACCGGCTCATTGACCGCATTGCCGATTATCGAAACACAAGCCGGTGACGTATCTGCATTCGTACCGACCAACGTGATTTCGATTACCGACGGCCAAATCTTCTTGGAAACCGACCTGTTTAACTCCGGTATCCGTCCTGCAATCAACGCCGGTATTTCCGTATCACGCGTAGGTGGTGCGGCGCAAACCAAAGTTATCAAAAAGCTGGGCGGCGGTATCCGTTTGGCATTGGCGCAATATCGTGAATTGGCTGCGTTCTCACAATTCGCATCTGATTTGGATGAAGCAACACGCAAGCAATTGCAACATGGTGAAGTCGTGACTGAATTGATGAAACAAAAACAATTCAACACTTTGAACACCGCTGAAATGGCATTAACTTTGTGGGCGATCAACAATGGTTCGTATTCTGATGTTCCAGTTTCTAAAGCATTAGCTTTCGAAGCGGAATTTTTGAGCTATGTCCGCACCCAATTGCCAGAAGTGCTGAATGCGGTTAATGCTTCGGGTGCGATGTCTGATGAAGCAGAACAAGCATTGACCGAAGCCATGAAAACTTTCAAATCTTCTTACGCTTATCAAGCCTAAGAATAGCAGATGAAAGGAGTCTGAAATGGCAGTAGGAAAAGAGATTCTCACCAAAATTCGCAGTGTTCAAAATACCCAAAAGATCACAAAAGCGATGCAGATGGTGTCTACCTCTAAAATGCGGAAGACTCAGGAACGGATGCGCTTAGCGCGTCCGTACGCCGAAAAAGTTCGTACGGTAATGAGCCATTTGGCACAAACCGAAACCGATCACGGCATTAAATTGTTGGAACCGCATCGCGCCGTATGCCGTGCCGGTTTCATTTTGATGACGACTGATAAAGGTTTGTGCGGTGGCTTAAATGCCAACGTATTGAAGAAGTTTTTGGCGCAAGTTCAAGAGTATCAGGAGCAGGGCATTGAAGTTGATGTCGTGTGTCTGGGCAGCAAAGGTTTGGCTGCTTGTCAAAGCATCGATTTAAACGTGATTGCCAGTGCAGTGAATTTGGGCGATACGCCTAAAATGGAATTGTTGCTGGGGCCGTTGACTGAAATTTTCCAACGCTACGAAAAACATGAATTAGATGTGATTCACTTGGTGTATTCCGGTTTCGTGAATACAATGCGTCAAGAGCCGCGTATGGAAGTGTTGCTGCCTATCGGCCAAAACGAGATTGAAGAGGTTAACGCCCATTCCCAATATGGTTGGGAATACCGTTACGAGCCGAGCCCTGTTGCTGTATTGGAATATCTGGTTCGCCGCTATTTAGAATCTGTGGTTTATCAAGCATTGGCTGATAACATGGCATCTGAACAAGCCGCGCGTATGGTAGCGATGAAAGCCGCTACCGACAACGCAGGCAATGCCATCAAAGAGCTGCGTTTGGTGTATAACAAATCGCGTCAAGCTGCGATTACCACGGAATTGTCAGAAATTGTTGCAGGTGCAGCGGCTGTTTAGGCCGTCTGAAACTGTACAGAAAATAGGATACGATAATGAGCCAAGGCAAAATCGTACAAATTATTGGTGCCGTAGTTGACGTGGAGTTTCCACGTGATGCTATCCCGCACGTTTACGATGCCCTGAAATTGGACGAAACCGGTCTGACCCTGGAAGTGCAACAACTTTTGGGTGACGGTGTGGTGCGTACCATTGCAATGGGTAGTTCAGATGGTTTGAAACGCGGTATGACCGTAAATAATACCGGTTCGCCGATTACTGTACCTGTGGGACAGGCAACATTGGGCCGTATTATGGACGTATTGGGTAATCCCGTAGACGAAGCAGGTCCTGTGGCTGCTTCAGAGACCCGTGCGATTCACCAGTCTGCACCTAAATTCGATGAGCTTTCAGCTGCAACCGAATTGTTGGAAACCGGTATCAAGGTAATTGACTTGCTGTGTCCGTTTGCCAAAGGCGGTAAAGTAGGTTTGTTCGGTGGTGCAGGTGTGGGTAAAACCGTAAACATGATGGAATTGATCAACAACATCGCCAAAGCGCACAGCGGTTTGTCTGTGTTTGCCGGTGTAGGTGAGCGTACCCGTGAAGGTAACGACTTCTACCATGAGATGAAAGATTCCAACGTATTGGATAAAGTGGCTATGGTTTACGGCCAGATGAACGAACCTCCGGGCAACCGTTTGCGCGTTGCTTTGACCGGTTTGACTATGGCCGAATACTTCCGTGACGAAAAAGATGAAACTGGTAAAGGTCGCGACGTATTGTTTTTCGTAGACAATATCTACCGCTACACTTTGGCCGGTACAGAAGTATCTGCATTGTTGGGTCGTATGCCGTCTGCAGTAGGTTACCAGCCGACTTTAGCTGAAGAGATGGGTCGTTTGCAAGAACGTATTACCTCTACGCAAACCGGTTCGATTACTTCCATCCAAGCCGTTTACGTACCTGCGGATGACTTGACTGACCCTTCTCCGGCAACAACCTTTGCCCACTTGGACGCAACCGTGGTATTGAGCCGTGACATTGCCTCTTTGGGTATTTACCCAGCCGTTGATCCGCTGGATTCTACTTCACGCCAGCTCGATCCGATGGTGTTGGGTCAGGAGCACTATGATGTAGCGCGCGGTGTTCAGTCTACTTTGCAAAAATACAAAGAATTGCGCGACATTATCGCCATTCTGGGTATGGACGAGTTGTCTGACGAAGACAAACTGACTGTAATGCGTGCCCGTAAAATCCAACGTTTCTTGTCACAACCGTTCCACGTTGCTGAAGTATTTACCGGCTCTCCGGGTAAATACGTGGCATTGCGTGACACCATCGCTGGTTTTAAAGCTATCTTGAACGGTGAATACGACCACTTGCCGGAACAAGCGTTCTACATGGTGGGCGGCATCGAAGAAGCAGCCGAGAAAGCGAAAACCTTAAACTAAGGAGGCCGGCATGAACATCATGCAAGTTGAAGTGGTCAGTAGCGAACAAAACATCTACTCAGGCGAAGCCAGTTTTGTGGTGGTTCCGACTGTGCAAGGTGAGCTCGGTATTTACCCGCGACACGAGCCGATAATGAGTTTGGTACGTCCCGGTGCATTGCGTTTGACCATACCGGGTCAGGCTGAAGAAGTGTTGGTTGCTGTTTCCGGCGGTTTGTTGGAAGTGCAGCCTGAGAAAATTACCGTATTGGCGGACGTTGCCGTTCGCAGTGCGGAGATGGATCAGGAGCGCGCCGAGCAAGCCAAGAAAGCAGCAGAAGACCGTATTTCTAAGGCGCAAGACGATGAATCTTTGGCAAAAGCACATGCTGCTTTGGCCGCAGCCATCGCCCAGCTCAAAACCTTGGATTATCTTCGTTCGCAAAAAAACAAATAAGCATTTTTGCTTTAAAAGCACGGTGGAAACCGTGCTTTTTTATTGTTATTGCCTGAATTCAGGTCGGAATGTTGGCTGATTGTTTTAATACAGATAAGGTAAACAGTGAAATCGGTTTATTTTTGGGGCTGTACTAGATAACTAGAATAAATTCTGCTTTACTAATTGTTTTAAAATAGAACAAGAGACTTTATCTCACTGTGGTTAAAACGC
>NZ_JBHSPY010000040.1:0-16164 GCF_042658245.1 Neisseria weixii | reverse complement strand
GGGGGAAATACGGACGGGAAACACGTCTGAAAATGAAAAAACGGTTACCTGATTGTTCAGGTAACCGTTTGGATGGGGTGGCCGGTATTTTGCAAAGATCTCGGCTTTGTTATTATGAGCAAATCAGAATAAGGCTTCAAAGCGAACCAGGGCGCCAACGGTATGGTCGCGATCATCTTTTCGGTTGTTGAAATAGTTGACTTCAGTCTGCACAAACAACCATTTACGCCAAATCGGTTGGCGATAACCGATAAAAGGGCCATAGGTATTCAGATTGAATTTTTTGTCCTGAATATAACCGTGGGTGTGCAAGCCGTAATTGACGTAGCGGTTTTTACCTAAATCGTGTTGGCGATAAAGGTTGTCGCCCCAAGTCCATTCTTCTCTGGCACCTTCATGTTCATATTGAAGGTGGAGTTGGTTGGAAATAAAGGTTTTTTCATCTTCTTGGTATCGCGTATCCCAATTGGTACGGACATGGTGTTCGCTCTTAGAGCCGTAACGGTAAATCTGCTCTAAACCGGTAACCAATTGATCGTTGATTTGCCAATCTTTTTCTGCTTTCACGCGAGCATATAAATCGCTGCCGGAACGGATACCGATGTCAAAATCGGTATCGATGTCGCCACCGCCAAGCAATTCGTTCCAACGCAGAGCGATGGAAGAGTTTTGATCACGGTTGGTGCGGTAATCGTATTTTTTACCGTCGCGATAAGTGCGGTTGCGGTAGTTGCTGGCTTCATTGCGGAATTCGTCGTCTAAGGAATCGTCACCAAACACGACATTCAGCTTTTGTTGTAATACAGGCAGTTTGATGCGGCCGCGGATACGTGGCGTTACCGAAAATTCATCGTATTTGTTCCATTCTGTATCAACCATCACACGCAAATTGGCGCTGGCCGGATTATTGGGATCCGTTTCGCCAAACCAACCATCCATGCCGTGTGACCATTTTTGTAAAGTGCCTTGCACTTTACCGTGTTGGGTATCAATCCAAGTATCGCCGGTGGCCGGTACGGTTTCGTCTGCCATAACCATCGAAGACATACACGCAGCTAAAATAAATAAAATACTTTGATGTCTCTTTTGCATAATGATTCCCTCAGAATAGGACTGCTTAATTAATACCCATATTTTGAGCATACATTATTTTTCAAGGCATCACAAATTTTGCAAAATTTAGGGAAAGTCAGTGACAACATTATGAAAATTATCATTTCAAATGAATATTCATCAGAGGGTTGATATTGTGGTTTTATCATTTTGAAAAATAAAACAAAACAACATTGAGAATGAGTTGAAAATTTTGTTCAGGCTGACACAGTAAGGTTGAATGCTGCAATTAATGAATAAAGTTATTACTCTTTAAACGGGCTTGATGCCTTATTTTGCAAAGGGTTCAGGCCGTCTGAAAAGCTATGTTAAAATCGCATTATTTTCAGACGGCCTCTACTGTTATGCTAAATCCGAAACACAAACTTGCCGAATTGGTGCGTATTTTGGAAGAGCGGGATTATATTTTTCCTGCTGATCCGGCTCAGATTACGGAATCGCTGCGCTATGTTGATGGGCAGCCTGAAGCGAAAATTTTACGCCGCGCAGAAATGATCGACCGCAATCATCAGTTGCAAGATGCGTTGGAATACACCAAAAGCGCGGCGTTTTGGCTGTGGATTGTCGGCGTGTCGTTGATGTTTGCCAGCGGCTTTTCCGGCACTTATATCCTGATGGACAACCAAGGCTTGAATTTTTTTCTGATTTTGGCGAGTGTGTTGGGCATGAATACCATCATGCTGCTGATTTGGCTGGTGTCGGTGGTATTTCGTTTTAAATTCGGCAACGTCATCAGCCACCCGATGACGTTGATGCGCGGCAAAGATCCGGTCAATCAGGCCATGTTGCGTTTATATACTGAAGAATGGAAACAGCCTTCCACACGTTGGCTGATTGGCCGCACGTCACACAGCTTATGGTTGGCGACTTTGTTGGGGATGCTGATTTCCGTGTTGATGCTGTTGTTGGTGCGCCAATATACGTTCAACTGGGAAAGTACCTTACTGACCAATACCGCTTCGGTCAAAGCCATTGAATGGTTGGGGTGGTTGCCGTCGAAAGTCGGTTTTCTTGTACCGGATACCGATGCGGTGTGGCAAGGCCGTCTGAACAGCAATATCGCCGATGCGCGCGCGTGGTCGGGTTTGTTGGTTGGCAGCATTGTATGTTACGGTATTCTGCCGCGTTTCATTGCGTGGCTGGCCTGCAAAATCATGCTCAAAATCAGCCGTAACTCATTGCCGCTGGATAAACCGTACTATCAAAAAATCATTCAGCAATGGCAGACTAAAATCATCGATGCCGACACGCAAAGCGAAACCATTGCCACTGTGTCGCCGAAAATCAACATCAGCGATGCGCCGAAATGGGCGGTGATGTTAGAAACGCAATGGCCGGATGATTCTTGGTTTACCCACACACTCGGTCAAGAGTGGCTCGATAAAGGCGTGGCCGACAGCCGCGATGCTGTACATGCGCTGGCGAACGAATTGCAGCAGCAACCGGCGCAATTGCTGATTGGCGTGCGGGCGCATACCGTGCCCGACCGTGGCGTCTTACGCCAAATCACCCAATTGGCCGAAGCGGCAAAGGGCGGGACAGTGGTGCAACTGTTGGCCGAACAATATCTTTCAGACGGCCTGCAGGAAAACCTGCAATATTGGCATCAGGCTTTGAATGAGCGCAATTTAGCTTGGTTGAATCCGCCCAAGCTGAATCAGGAATTGCGTTTGCAGCAAAATCATCAGGCCGTCTGAAAAACTGAAAAGACAAAACCATGAAAACAAAACCTTTATCTCTGGCTGTGGTCGGCCATACCAACACCGGCAAAACGTCGCTGCTGCGTACTTTATTGCGCGACGGAACCTTCGGCGAAGTGAAAAACGCGCCATCCACCACGCGCCATGTCGAGCAGGCCGCCATTTCAGACGGCACCGATACACTGGTGTATTTATACGATACGCCCGGCTTGGAAGACGCCGGTGGTGTGTTGGACTGGTTGGAAGCCAATACCTCATCGCGTTCAGACGGTATTGAGCGACTACAGCAGTTCCTTGACAGCCCGGCTGCTGCAGGCGATTTCAATCAGGAAGCCAAAGTATTGCGCCAATTACTGCAAAGCGATATGGCTTTGTATGTGGTTGATGCGCGTGAGCCGGTGTTGAACAAATATAAAGAAGAGCTGACCGTGTTGTCGTGGTGCGCCAAGCCGGTGATGCCGGTGTTCAACTTTATCGGCGGACAAGATTTGACCGAATGGATCACCATGCTGGCACGCCGCACTTTGCACGTATACAGCGGTTTTGACACGGTTGCTTTTGATTTTGAAGGAGAAATCCTCCTGTGGGATAATTTGGCCACCATGTTGCCCGAACGCGACATCCTCGACCGCTTAATCGGTATGCGCCGCCGCGAATGGCAAAAATTAGATGAAGACGCCCGTCGTGAAATTGCCGATTTTTTACTCGATGTCGCGGCTTATAAACAAGAAATCGACGAAGCCGATAATCCCGAGCCGACATTGCAAACCATGCAGGCCGAAGTACGCCAATTAGAGCGCAAAATGCAGCAGCAATTATTCCAACTTTACCGTTTCTACCAAAATGACATTGAAAGCGGTGATTGGGCATTAAAAGCTTTCCGCCAAGATCCGTTTGACAGTGATTTGCTTGTGCAATATGGCATCCGCACCGGTACGGGGGCGGCCACCGGCGCATTAATCGGCTTTGGCCTCGATATTGCCACACTGGGCGGATCGCTCGGTTTGGGCACCGCCATCGGCGGCATTTTAGGCGGCGTGTTGCCGAATGTGCAGGATATTTCCGATAAGATTTCCGGCAAACAAACCTTGCATATTGATCCAGAAACCTTAACCCTGCTGGCTGCGCGTGCGCTGGATTTATTAAATGCCCTACAAAAACGCGGTCATGCGGCGCAATCGCAAGTGGCGTTGCAAAGCGGCCAAACGCCTTGGCAGCCGCATAAATTACCGTCTGAATTAAATAAAGCGCGTTCGCAATGGAAATGGTCGTCGCTGAATACTCATTTACCTGATCTTAGTCATCGCGAGCGGGCAGAAGCTGCGCACAATTTGCAACAAAAATTGAAGCGCGAATAGAGCGCCTAAAGCCTTAGGCGCGGATAAAAACATTTTTGTTCGTTTATTTTTCTTTTTTAATTATATGTGAAAATAAAATAATCATAAATAGCCGATAATGTCGGATTTTTGATATTAACCGCAATTTTTTTAGTAATAGATGTTGACGGGCGAAAAAGAAAAGCGCAGAATATGCCTTGTTGAGTTGCTTGATGCAGCTTGATTTTTCTCCTCTATTTCTCCTTTGTAGACTTGGCGCATATCTGAAAAGATGTGCGCGTTTTTTTTCGTTATTGATTGTCATCAAATTGCCATCATTGGAGTGGGTGACGGTTATCAGATACATGCATTTGAAATCAAGCTACATTTAAGGTGTATAGGTGCAACAATTAAGAAACTTTACAAGAAAAATGCTTGCATGTAGGCGCTGAGTTCGGTATGATACTCTCCATTAGCTGGTTCGAGTAGTCAGTTAATAGTTTCTCCTCTATTTCTCCTTTGTAGACTTGGCACACATTTGATTGAATGTGTGCATTTTTTTGTCTGTCGTTTGCGTGCATTGATATTTTTTTTCATATTGCCCGTTGAAATTGATTTTGATGTAATCAAATTGCGCGTAATAGGCGATTTGTTGCTGAATGCGTTATCTTGAGTTTGCTAAAGTATTTGAGGCCGTCTGAAAATATATTGGGTTCTTTGGGAACCTATAGATTTTCAAACGGCCTTTTTTGCGGTGTCGTTTTTTGAATTCTTGTTGTAATATGCTGAAAAATCTGTTGATTTAGTGATAAAAACAATCGTTCAATTTGGAGTGAACGGAAAAACAGGAGAAATAAAATGGAACGCTTTGATTTCAATTATCCGCCGTATCATGTATTAAGCGGCAGCGAACGTTTGTCGCTGCAAAACGTGGTGGATATTGCGTTTTACCGTGATGAAGAATTGATTATCGAGCCCAATACGCCGATTGAATTTTTATATGTAGTTATGAAAGGCGTGGTGAAGGAAGTCGGTTGCGATGGTGAAGTAGTGGCGGTTTATCGGGCGCATGATACGTTTGAAGCGCGTGCTTTGGTAGAAGGTACGAGCCAAAACAGTTTTGTCGTGGCTGAAGAAGCCTTGGTGTACAAGCTGCCGAAAGCTTGTGTACTGCACTTGATGGAAGGCAACAGTCGTTTTGGTTCGTATTTTTATGCTTCTGTAGCGGAGAAACTGGCCAACCGCTCCGAGTCGCCTGGCGAAGACGAATTTGAAAGCCTGTTTACGGCCAAAGTGCGCGATGCCTACCGCGATAATGCGGTGTGGCTGGATGGTAAGGCAACGGTTTTGGAAGCGGCGCATCTGATGAAGGAGCGCAAAACTAAAACGCTTTTACTGCATCATGAAGGGCAGACCGGTTTGTTCACCGAATCAGCCTTCCGCGACATTGTGATGGAAGGCGCTTCGTTTGATGAACCGGTGTATAAATGGTCGCCTCTGCAATTGATTACCGCCGATATCGATGATTTTGTGTTTAATGCTTTACTGCGCATGATGGAATCGCGTATTCAGCGTGTGGTTGTGACTGAAAACGGTAAAGCCATCGGTGCTTTAGAGCAGCTGGATATCTTGGCCTATTTTTCCAACCACACCCACGTGGTGGTACAGCGTATTGAAAAGGCTGAAACCATTGACGATTTGGCCGAACTGGCCACACAGATGAACGGTTCGATTCAAGCCTTACAGAAAAACGGCGTGCGGGCTAAGCAGTTGGCACAGTTGATGCAGGTATCGAACAGCGCTTTGTTTGAAAAAACATGGCGCCTGCTGGCTTCGGAGTATTTATACGAACATTCTTGCTTATTGGTGATGGGTTCGGAAGGGCGTGGTGAGCAGATTTTGAAGACTGACCAAGACAATGCGCTTATTTTGGCTGAGGGCGTGGATTTGGCAGAAGCGCAAGCAACGGCGGAAAAGTTCTCTTCTGCGTTGGAGCGTTTCGGCTATCCGCCGTGCAAAGGCGGGATTATGGTGTGCAATCCGATGTGGCGCAAACCGATTGGAGAGTTTAAAAAGATGATCGGTAACTGGCTGAGTTCGGCCACACCAACCAACATGATGAATTTGGCGATTTTTATCGATGCCAAAGCAGTGGCGGGCGATGTGTCTCTATTAGATGAGCTGAATAACTATCTTTACCGCCGTATGGATAAAGATGTCGGCATTTTGATGAATTTCGCCCGTGAAGTGGATTTGTTTGAAGACCACAGTCGCCGCTTTATGCCGCGCTTGCTGCAACGCAACAACAAGAAAATGGATGTGAAAAAAATCGGTATTTTCCCGATTGTGCACGGCGTACGCGCGTTGGCTTTGGAAACGCATTTGGAGGCGAATAATTCATTTGAGCGCATTAATATCTTAGTGGCACGCAATGTTTTGGAGCATCAAGCCGGGCGCGATCTTGCCGAAGCTTTGGGCTATTTGATGGATTTGCGTCTGAAAGGCGGTTTGATGGCTTTAAACGATCCCATGCAGAAGCTCAATAATCAGGTCGATACCGATAAGCTTTCCACGCTTGAACGCGATTTGTTGAAAGATTCGCTGAATGTGGTGAAACGCTTTAAACAAACGGTACGCCATCATTTCCATTTGGGAGGGTGAGCCATGTTCGAGAAACTGAAACGCGCGTATTACCGACGCCATCTGAAAGATTCAAAATACACTTTTCTTTATGAGGAACACGTCAATGAAATGGTGAGCATTGATTGTGAAACCACCAGTCTGAATGTGAAAGAGGCGGAAATCATTTCCATCGGCGCAGTGAAAATCCGCGGCAATACTATTTTGACCAGTGAGCCGTTTTATGTGCTGGTGAAACCGGAGGGTATGATGGAAGCCACCAATGTGACGGTACACGGTTTGCGCCCGAAAGACCTTTCAGACTGCATTTCGATTGAAAAGGCTTTGTATCAACTGCTGGATTTTATCGGCGGAAGGCCGTTGGTGGGCTATTATTTGGAATATGATGTGGCGATGATTGATAAGTTTCTGAAGCCCTTAATCGGTATTCCTTTGCCTAACCGTCAGATTGAAGTATCGGCCGTGTATTTTAAACAAGAGGTCAAGAAAAATTTTTATTATAACGATTACGTTGATTTACGTATGGCCAGTATGATTAAAACTTTGCGTATTCCGGATTTACCCCGACATAATGCGCTTAACGATGCCATTAATGTGGCGATGATGTGGCAGGCGATACAGGCCAGAAAATAAAATGGAAGGTAACAAACGGTTTGGATTAGAAAAATTGATGTCTATCATCAGTTAAACTGATAATAAAAGGCCGTCTGAAGGCGTTTCAGACGGCCTTTTTGCGGTTTTTTGAACGGTATTTTGAGCCATTTTTTAGAAAAGTTCCCAAATTTTTGAATTTTGCAAATCAAAAAGAAAGGATTTTATGTAAAAAAGTTAATTATAGTGCGGTTTTAATTTATGTAACATCTTAATATTAATATTTTTACTTCATGAAATCGGCTTGGGTTAAATTGGATTAATTTTTTTAACTGCTTGTTGCATAAAATTTTTTAGGAAAAAACTTATCAATTTTATTGATAAATTATTAATTCGGATTCATACGACGCATTTTCATTTCGGGTGGCTGAACCTAGTTCAAAAGATGATATTGAAAGCATAATGAATTGTGCTATTCTGACTTCAAGGCAGTTTTGCCTGTTGCAGTAACACCAATCAAGAAACAAAAAATTCTGGCGCGGGGCGCAGCAGTTTGCTCTGATCACTGGAGTATTCTCTACAATAATAAATTAATAAATAAGGAGATCATCATGTCCGACAACAAACAAAACATGACGGCCTATTGGAAAGCCAATTCGGTCATCGGAATGCGCGCGTTTTGCTGCAATAATTTTAAGATTTTCAAATCAGTTTTATCCAATTCCCTCATGGTTAAAATCACTTTCTAAAAATTAATTTTCAGGATAATAATTTATAAAATTAAAAAAATAAAGTGAAATATCCTGATAAAAATAAATTACACTAAACTACATTCATTTCCAGTAAAACAATGGTGAAATATGAACGTAGTGGTTTTGGGCGCAGGCGTAACCGGCATCGCAACGGCTTGGTATCTATTGGAAAAAGGCCATCAGGTGACGGTGATTGACCGGGCGGAAGCGGCGGGAATGGAGACCAGTTTTGCCAATGCCGGCCAGCTTTCCTACGGCTACACTACGCCTTGGGCAGCACCCGGCATTCCCGCCAAAGCGGCCAAATGGCTGTTTCGCCCACATTCGCCTTTGATTTTAAAACCTGACGGCAGCCGCTTTCAATGGCAATGGCTGATGAGTATGCTGCAAAACTGCACTACCGAGCGTTACCAAGCCAATAAAGAACGTATGGTACGCATTTCCGAATACAGCCGCGAGATGTTCCGCCGTTTTGAAGCCGGAACCAGTTTGGATTTTGAAGGCCGCCACAAAGGCACGTTACAGATTTTCCGCACGCAAAAAGAAGTAGCCGCCGCAGCAAAAGATATTGAAGTTTTGGCGGAATATGGCGTACCGTACCAGCGTTTGCAGCCGGAAGAATGCCTGCAATTCGAGCCGGCTTTGCGTCATGCGTTAGACAAAATTGCCGGTGCGCTACATCTGCCCAACGACAGCACGGGCGATTGCCATCTGTTTACCCAACGTTTGCAAGCTTTATGCGAAGCCAAAGGCGCGGTGTTTAAATTTGAACACAACATCGGGCGTGTGGAGCATCAAGGCCCGAACATCACCGCTGTTATCGCCAACGGCCAACGCTTTGAAGCCGACCGTTTTGTGTGCTGCTTAGGCAGCTTCAGCCGCACGGTGATGGCGCAATTAGGCTTGGATTTGCCGATTTATCCGGTAAAAGGCTACTCGCTCACCGTGCCGATTAGTAATGGAGATGAAGCGCCGGTATCGACGATTTTAGACGAAACCTACAAAGTCGCCATTACCCGCTTCAATGACCGCATCCGCGCCGGCGGCATGGCCGAATTGTCCGGATACGAAATCAAGTTGCCGCAAGAGCGGCGCGACACTTTGGCCTTGGTGGTGCAGGATTTGTATCCACAAGGTGGTGATGTGGCCAAAGCCACGTTCTGGAGCGGTTTGCGCCCGATGACGCCTGACAGCACGCCTATTATCGGCGCAACGCGATACGCCAACTTGTTTTTAAACACAGGCCACGGTACTTTGGGCTGGACGATGTCGCTCGGTTCAGGGCGCATTACCGCAGATTTGGTGAGTGACGTTGTACCCGAAATCCGCACCGATGATTTAGGCATGGCACGTTACGTCTGAATCAAGGCCGTCTGAAATATTCAATTGATTTTCAGACGGCCTTAATCGGTTTTCCCATATTTGAAAAACAACACAATCGGCCTATAATAAACAGCATATAGGTTGAGGCCTTTGCAAAATCTTCATCTTTAGTCTTTAGTACATTTTTTCGTCATGCGCTGCTCGAAAACTTGTCTGTCTTTATGATCATGATATGTTTGCGTTTCTGTGCTGCTTTAATTCGAACCGTGCTCGAATCTGATTTTGCAAAGGTTTCAGGCCGTCTGAAAAGGCCGCCGGCTGGGAAATTTAGGTTTATTTTTCCCGGCTAAACCGACTCAAACAAAGGATAAAACATGCGCCCCTTACAAGCCGAAATCCGTTTGGATCATCTGCGCCACAATTACCAAACCTTAAAAAATATCCACGGCAACAAACTCTTAGCGGTGATTAAAGCCAATGCCTACGGCCATGGCGCAGTGCGGTGCGCCCACGCTTTATCCGATTTGGCCGATGGTTTCGCCGTGGCGACGTTGGAAGAAGCCATCGAATTGCGTCAAAGCGGCATCGATAATCCGATTGTATTGCTGGAAGGCGTGTTTGATGTGGCCGAATATGCCCGCATCGATGAATACAAACTCTGGCCGGCGGTGGGCAACCAATGGCAATTGGAAGGCTTGGTGCATCACGAATGGCAAAATCCTGTGACCGTGTGGCTGAAAATGGATTCCGGTATGCACCGTACCGGCTTTTTTCCGCATAATTATGCTGCCGCCTACACTGCGTTGAAACAATGCAAACACGTTGATGAAATCGTTAAATTCAGCCATTTTGCCTGCGCCGACGAGCCGGAAAACGGCATGACCGAAATGCAGATTGAAGCCTTCGATTTGGGCTGCGAAGGCTTGGCAGGCGAAGAAAGCTTGGCCAATTCGCCGGCGATTTTGAATGTACCTGAAGCGCGGCGCGATTGGGGCAGGGCGGGCCTGGCTTTGTATGGGGTGTCGCCGTTCGGCGGTGCCGATGAGCGTTTGAAACCGGTAATGCGCCTGACTTCGCGCGTGTTCGGCGAACGCGTGTTGCCGCCGCATTCGCCGATTGGTTATGGCGCGACGTTTTACACATCCAAATCCACCCGTGTCGGCCTGATTGCCTGTGGTTATGCCGACGGCTATCCGCGTCGAGCATCAACCGGTTCGCCAATCGCCGTTGAAGGTCAGCGCAGCCGCATTATCGGGCGCGTGTCGATGGACATGATTACTGTCGAATTGGATGCTTCCAAAGAAGGTTTGGGTTGCGAAGTCGAATTATGGGGCGATGTGGTCAACATCAACGAAGTGGCCGAAGCCGCCGGCACGATTGCGTATGAATTGTTGTGTAACATCAAGCGCGCGAAATTTACTTATTCCGAGTAACGGATTGAGCAAGGCCGTCTGAAACATCAGGCGGCTTTTTATCGGCTTGAATAAATATTGCGATTCAACCATATCATTGTTAACAATTGAATCTCAGGCCGTCTGAAGAATGTTATAATGCGCACATTCGCAAAGATTCAGACGGCCTGATGTCTGGCTGCTTAAGCCACTGAATTAACGTTGACATTTTCTACCATCATCAAAGGAATCCCCATGAGCAATTCTGTTGTGACCGTCATCGGCAAAGACCGCGTCGGTATCGTTTACGATGTTTCTAAAATTCTGGCTGAAAACCAACTCAATATTCTCAACATCAGCCAGCAGCTGATGGATGATTTCTTTACCATGATTATTTTGGTCGATACCGCCAAATGCCCGAAATCGCGCCAAGAAATGTTGGATTTGTTTGCCGAAGAAAGCAAAAAGCTCGCGCTCGACATCCGCATGCAAAACGAAGAAATCTTCCAAGCCATGCACCGCATTTAATCGGAAGTATTAACATGAGCATTCAGTCTAACGAGATTTTAGAAACCGTCAAAATGGTCGCCGACCAGAATTTTGACGTGCGTACCATTACCATCGGCATCGATTTGCACGATTGCATCAGCAGCGATATTGATGAGTTAAACCAAAATATCTACAACAAAATCACCACCATCGGCAAAGATTTGGTGGCCACAGCCAAACATTTGTCGGCCAAATACGGCGTACCGATTGTAAACCAGCGCATTTCGGTGACACCAATCGCCCAAATTGCGGCGGCCACCAAAGCCGATTCGTATGTCAGCGTGGCGCAAACTTTGGATAAAGCCGCCAAAGCCATTGGCGTATCGTTTATCGGCGGTTTCTCTGCTTTGGTGCAAAAAGGCATGTCGCCGTCGGACAAAGTGTTAATCCGCTCGATTCCGGAAGCGATGAAGACCACCGACATTGTGTGCGCTTCGATTAACATCGGCTCCACCCGTGCCGGCATCAATATGGATGCGGTGAAATTGGCGGGCGAAACCATCAAACACACCGCCGAGATTACGCCGGAAGGTTTCGGTTGCGCTAAAATCGTGGTGTTCTGCAATGCGGTGGAAGACAATCCGTTTATGGCGGGCGCGTTTCATGGCTCGGGCGAAGCGGATGCGATCATCAATGTCGGCGTTTCCGGCCCGGGCGTAGTAAAAGCCGCTTTGGAAAATTCAAACGCAACCACTTTGACCGAAGTGGCCGAAGTAGTGAAAAAAACCGCCTTTAAAATCACCCGTGTGGGCGAATTGATTGGCCACGAAGCGTCTAAAATGCTGAATATTCCGTTTGGTATTTTGGATTTGTCTTTGGCACCGACCCCGGCTGTCGGCGATTCCGTTGCCCGCATTCTCGAAGAAATGGGCTTAAGCGTGTGCGGCACACACGGCACCACCGCTGCATTGGCTTTATTGAATGATGCCGTGAAAAAAGGCGGCATGATGGCATCGAGCGCCGTCGGCGGCTTGAGTGGCGCATTTATTCCGGTTTCAGAAGACGAAGGCATGATTGCCGCTGCCGAAGCGGGTGTATTGACCTTAGACAAACTCGAAGCCATGACCGCCGTGTGTTCGGTCGGTCTCGACATGATTGCCGTGCCGGGCGATACCCCTGCGCACACCATTTGCGGCATCATCGCCGACGAAGCCGTCATCGGTATGATCAACAGCAAAACCACCGCCGTGCGCATCATTCCTGTTACCGGTAAAGGCGTGGGTGAAAGCGTTGAATTCGGCGGATTATTGGGTTACGCGCCGATTATGCCGGTTAAAGACGGCTCATGCGAAGTGTTTGTCAATCGTGGCGGCCGCATTCCTGCGCCGGTACAATCGATGAAAAACTAATCGTAATGTAAGCGTATGATTAAAAGGCCGTCTGAAACATTAAGTTTCAGACGGCCTTTTAATAGGAAAAGGTTTTTAACTCAACCAAAATTTAAACACAAAATACAAAACGGCAATCACCACAATCGCCCACACGATGCTCATGAAAATCACCACGGCTCGGCCGGCTTTATAAACGGGGTTGTTGCGTTCGTCTTCGATAGAAGGCTTGTGTGCGTTTGGAGAAGGGTTTTTATCGGTCATTATGCAAACTCGCGCTTGGAATATTCATAGGCTGAAGCGTACGCCGTTTGGTAAGAAGATTCAAGCAAAATGAATCAATATAGTCGTTTCAAATAAAAATAATGCAGCGTTGCCGGTTCTTTTATTTCTATTTGAAACGAGCTATAAAAATTCATCATCTGCTGACCAATCGCTTTTTAAGGCCGCTTGAATTGTGCCCATGTCGAAACCGCGGTAGGCGAGAAAGCGCACCTGTTTTTGTTTTTCTTTTAAATCGCCGCCTGCCGGCTGCTTGAATTTTTTGCGTAAAACCTGAATCGCGGTTTGCAGCTCGCTTTCTTTATCAGGCATTAATTCACGGCTGATGTCGGTATCAATGCCTTGTTGCGCCAAAGCCTGTTGTAAGCGCAATTTGCCGTGTTGGCGGCTTTTGCTGTGGATGTAGGCTTCAGTGTAGCGCTCGTCCGATTGCCAATTGCGTTCGGCAAATTCATCCAACACTTTTTCCAATTCTTCCTCGCTCTCGGCATGCGGCGCGAGCTTGCGCTTCAGTCCGACACGGCTGATTTCTTGGCGCGATAAAATATCCATAGCGCGCGCCCGCAAAGATTTTTGCGGTTTGCCCGAGCGTTTGGGTTGGCCATCAGCATCGCCAAAGTGGATAAAGCCGTTGCTTTCGGACTCGTACATTTCAGACGGCCTTATGCTTCATCGTCGTCTTTGGTTTTTTGCGGTTGCAGGTTTTCATAAATCTCCGGCAGCGAACCAATCAGCCAATCGGGCTTGGTGGCTTTGTCTTGCGACAACAAAGCCATATCACCATAGCCGAAAGTTACGCCCACACTGAAGCAGCCGGCGGCTTTGGCGGCGAGAATATCGTTGTGCGAATCGCCGACCATCATCATGTTGGCAATATCGATGCCCAATACTTCGGCGCAATGTTGCAAAGGCAGCGGGCTGGGTTTCTTTTCGGGCAAGCTGTCTCCGCCGAGAATCAGGCTGAAATCGTCGGCGATACCCAATTGTTTCAATAATTCAACGGCTAAGATTTCGGTTTTGTTGGTGATGACGGCCAAGGGGATGCCCAAGGTTTTTAAGAGACCCAAACCGGCTTCGGTTTCGGGATAAAGGCGTGTAAAGTCGCTCAAATGATCGCGATAATATTGCATGTAAAACACGAAACCTTTTTCCCAAATCTCAGGCGCGGCATCGGTTTCGCGTTCGCGCGTGATGACACGGTGCACTAAACGGCCGATGCCGTCGCCGATGTAGCTTTCAATTTCCGAATCCGGCAGCGTCTCCATGCCCAAATAAGTGCGCATGGCGTTGCCGGCGGCAATCAAATCAGGTGCGGAGTGGCATAGCGTACCGTCTAAATCAAAGGCTACAGCTTGAACGTGTTCGATGGTGGGTGTGGTCATCAGCTTCTCCAAGGTTTATGTTCGGTAAGTAATTTTACCTGAAATAGGCCGTCTGAAAAGGGGCCGCGGTATTTTTAGGCATATTTCCGGCTAGGTTGGCGGTTTTTTATTTCTGTATAAATTAAAAAAATCTTTCAGGTAAAACGGTGCTTTCAATATTCTGACGGCCTGTGTCTGGATAAGGAATGTTTAAAATTCAATCAAATACAATCCTAAAAAATATTTATTAAAATTTTATTTTTATTTTATTACTTTAATAATGTTGACAAAGTAGATTTACTACATTGATTTTAAAATATTTTATTTAAACAAAGCACCAAAATTTGATATAGTCGCATGCATGACACTCGTCTTAACAAACCCTTGTGAAAGGACTTACTGATGTCGAATGCTGCAAAAGAAACGCTGAATCCTTTTGAAATTGCCCAAAAACAAGTCAAAGCTGCGTGCGATCGTTTGAATACCGATCCGGCGGTGTATGAAATTTTGAAAAACCCGTTACGCGTATTGGAAGTGACTTTCCCGGTGAAACTGGATAACGGTACGGTGAAAACCTTTACCGGCTACCGCGCGCAACACAACAACGCCGTTGGCCCTTATAAAGGCGGTATCCGTTTCCATCCGCATGTCAACATGGATGAAGTGAAAGCTTTATCGACTTGGATGACGTTTAAATGCTGTGTGGCAGGTTTGCCTTATGGCGGCGGCAAAGGCGGTATTACGCTTGACCCGAAAGATTATTCCGAAGCCGAATTGGAGCGCATTGCCCGCGGCTACGCCAACGCCATTGCGCCATTGATTGGCGAGAAAATTGATATTCCGGCACCGGATGTGAACACCAACGGCAAAGTGATGTCGTGGATGGTAGACGAATACGAAAGTATTGTGAAATATTCTGCTCCGGGTGTGTTTACCGGCAAACCGGTTGAGTTCGGCGGCTCGTTGGCGCGTAATGAAGCCACCGGTTACGGCGTGAATTTTGCAGCTGTTCAAGCCTTGGAGAAAATCGGTAAAGACGTGAAAGGCGCGACTTATGCGATTCAAGGTTTCGGCAATGTAGGCTACCATACCGGTTTGTACGCGCATGATGCCGGTGCGAAAGTGGTGGCCGTTTCGACTGTGGATGTGGCCATCTATAATGAAAACGGCCTCGACATGGACGCGGTATTGAAAGAATACCAAACCAATGGTTTCATCACCAATGAAGCGGGCTACGGCCGGGAAATCACCAATGCCGAATTGCTGGCCTTAGATGTGGACGTGTTGGCACCGTGTGCGCTGGAAAACCAAATCACGTCTGAAAATGCCGGTGATGTGAAAGCCAAAATCGTGGTGGAAGGTGCCAACGGCCCGACCACCCCGGAAGCAGATGCGATTTTGCAGGCCAACGGTGTGTTGGTGGTGCCGGATATTTTGGCTAACTGCGGCGGCGTGGTGGTGTCGTATTTTGAGTGGGTGCAAAACCTGCAAGGCTATTACTGGGAATTTAATGAAGTGCAGCAAAAACAAACCGTGGTGCTGCGCCGCGCGTTCCAAGATATTTGGAATCTGGCGCAGGAATACGGCGTTGACTTACGTACCGCTTCGTATATGATGAGTATCCGCCGCATTGAAAAAGCCATGAAAGCGCGCGGTTGGTATTGATGAAGGTAGGTCAGAAAGGCCGTCTGAAAGGTTCATGCTTTCAGACGGCCTTTTAATTAGGGGCTGTACTAGATAACTAGGGAAATCTAATTTCAGGTTAGAATAATCCCTATGAGAAGAAGCCGTTTAAGTCAGTACAAGCAAAACAAACTG
>NZ_JBHSPY010000039.1:0-16260 GCF_042658245.1 Neisseria weixii | reverse complement strand
TTAAAATCTAGTCTTTGGCGTTTTTTCATAGTAAGTGTAAACTACCACAAAATATACCTATTGACTAGCCTATCAAATTTCAAAGTGAGACACTACCCGGTTCTTTGTACAGTGGCTTTTCAGGAAGTTTTGCAAAGGTCTCTGCCTATTTATTTCAAACAGGGTATCCGTACTGATCATGAAGATTATATTGAGAACTGCAAATCAGTTCTGCCAACGACCTATAAATGCCCAGAACCGTTGCGCGCTGTCTGAAAACATTGTTTCAGACGGCATTTTCTTTATCTTTTATATATAATAAGGCCGTCTGAAAAGGAAATCCATGTTTGAGATGACTACTTATCCGTTAGCCCAAGCGCTCGAAATCATCGCTACTGCTCCGCAAGCTTTGCTGTATCTTTCCGGTACGGATTGCGGCGTGTGCCATGTGATGAAACCGCGCGTGCAGGCATTGGCTGAAAAGCATAAGCTGACGGCTTTGGAAATCGATTTGACCGAGCAAACCAAAGCAGCGTCAGCGTTTGAAATATTAACTATTCCGGCGGTGCTGCTGTATGCAAACGGTAAAGAATACCACCGCCAAGCGAGGTTTATCGATTTGCAAGCGCTTGGGAAGCAAATTGAGCAACCGCTGCCGGGTTATACCGATTATGCGGAAATCTTTAAATAGGCCGCGACGTTTACAAAACTCATTGAAAAGCCACCGTACAAAGAACCGGCGTCATTCCTGCGCAGACGGAAATTCATTTTTGAATATAGCAAACTATTGAACAGAATAAGTTTCTGAAATTTTAAGATGGATTCCCGCCTGCACGGGAATGACGGTTGTTTTGGTTTTGATTAATGGCTGATGGGGTTTGCAAAGGTCACAGGCCGTCTGAAAACAGTTTCAGACGGCATTCCCAGATTGAAAACCGCCGTTCCATCCCTATCTTTACCACCTGTCAAACCCTTACCAGACGAGCCGTTCCGTGAGCGAAATCGAAGACTTCAATCTAGATCTATTCTTAAAAAACCTGCCCAATTTACCGGGCGTATACCGCATGTTTGATGCGGAAAACAATGTGTTGTATGTCGGTAAAGCGGTGAATTTAAAGCGCAGGGTGCCGAGCTATTTTCAAAAAAACGATTTATCGCCGCGCATACGTTTGATGGTGAAACAGATTCATCATATCGAAACCACGGTGACGCGCAATGAAACCGAAGCTTTGATTTTGGAAAACAATTTCATCAAGGCCTTGTCGCCGAAATACAATATTTTGTTCCGTGACGATAAAAGCTATCCGTATTTGATGTTCAGCGGGCATGAGTTTCCGCAGATGGCGTATTACCGCGGCACGTTGAAAAAGCCGAATCAGTATTTCGGCCCGTATCCCAACGGCTATGCCGTGCGCGACAGTATTCAGATTTTGCAGAAAGTATTCAAACTGCGCACTTGCGAAGACAGCGTATTCGGGCATCGCGAACGCGCCTGCCTGCTTTATCAGATTAAACGCTGCTCGGGGCCTTGTGCCGGTCATATTTCGAAGGAAGATTATCGTGCCGATGTCAATCAGGCGGCCACGTTTCTCAATGGCAAAACCGACGAACTCACGCAGGTATTGCACCATAAAATGAATCGTGCGGCAGATATGCTGAATTTTGAAGAGGCAGCGAAATACCGCGACCAGATTCAGGCTTTGGGCGTGATTCAGAGCCGCCAGTATATCGACAGCAAAAATCCGAACAACCCCAACGACATTGATTTACTCGCCGCCGTAGTTTCAGACGGCTTCGTGTGTATCCATTGGGTGAGTGTGCGCGGCGGACGGCATGTCGGCGATAAGAGCTTTTTTCCCGATACGCGTCACGATCCGGAGCCCAACCTGCAGGATTACGCTGAAGCCTTCGTTGCCCAGCATTATTTGGGCAAAGACAAGCCCGACATCATCATCAGCAATTTCAGTTTGCCCGAAAGCCTGCAACAGGCTTTGATTGACGAGCAGGGCAGACAGATCCAGTTTGTCACCAAAACCATCGGCGAACGCAAAGTCTGGATGAAAATGGCCGAACAAAATGCGCGCATTGCCATCGGCCAGCGCCAGTTGCAGCAAAGCAGCCAGCAAAACCGCATCGAAGCATTGGCCAAAGTGCTGAACATGGATTCAGACGGCCTCAAACGCTTGGAATGCTTCGACATCAGCCACATGCAGGGCGAAGCGACCATCGCTTCCTGCGTGGTGTATGACGAACAGGCGATGCAATCTGGCCAATACCGCCGCTACAACATCACCACCGCCAAAGCCGGTGACGATTATGCCGCCATGCGCGAAGTGTTGATACGCCGCTACGGAAAAATGCAGCAGGCCGAAGCCAACGGCGAAGCAGTGAAATGGCCGGATGCCGTATTGATTGACGGCGGCAAAGGCCAAATCGGCGTGGCCGTGAACGTGTGGGAAGAATTGGGCTTGACCATTCCGCTCATCGGCATCGCAAAAGGCCCGGAGCGCAAAGCCGGTTTGGAAGAGTTGATTTTACCGTTTACCGGCGAAGTGTTCCGCCTGCCGCCGGATAGCCCGGCGCTGCACCTGCTGCAAACCGTGCGCGACGAATCGCACCGCTTTGCCATCACCGGACACCGCAAAAAACGCGACAAAGCACGCGTTACCTCATCGCTGACCGACATCCCCGGCGTAGGCAGCAAACGCCGCAAAGCCTTGCTGACCCGCTTTGGCGGCTTGCGTGGCGTGGCAGCAGCGAGCAAGGAAGATTTGGCGCAAGTGGAAGGCATCAGCAGCGCCTTGGCAGAAAAGATTTATGAGCATTTGCATTAGTATAGTGAAGAATGTCGGATACAAGTATCCAACCCTGCGTCGGCAGGGAAATGTCGGTGTCGAAGGCGGTGCCGTGTCATTACAGCAGCGCAGAAAGCGCAGACATATTATGAAGATAGGCAAGCTTTCGAGCAGTACATAACGAAGAAATGTGCCAAAGATGGGGGAGTTTGCACGGCTGTAGAACATGCTAGCGTTGTTTACACTTTTTCTTTTTTACCTGAAGAGCCATTTGGGGATTGTTGAGTGTTGTCAAGGATTACGAAAGGTACGGCAAAGCCGCATGGTGCTTGATCATACTCAAAAATCCTAAAACAATCATTCAGACAAAAAATAAAAGCCGTTTGCATAAAAATAAAAAATGTAAATAAACCGACGATTTCCTATCTCAGGCCGTCTGAAATATATCTGTTCGGACGGCCCGGTTTCATGGCGAAATCTAATAAAATTTATTTCGCTGCAGAAGCGGCGTTAGGAGCCGTTGCGCTGGCTGTTGTGTTGCTTGGCATGGAAGCAGCAGAAGCAGCTTCAGGCATGGCGGCGGAAGCGGTAACAGATTCTGCGGCTTGTGATGCCGGTGCTGTGGCGGGTTCGCTGGCCGGAGCGGGTGCGGCTTTTGGTTTGTCAGAAGAAGCAGGTTTATCGGTTACGCTGCTGCCGAATGCGGTCTTGAACCACAAGACAATACTGTCCCATGTGCGGCTGAACCAGCTGCCTTCGTCAACGCTGTTGAGCGCGACCACATCTTTTTCCGCCACGACTTCATTGTCTTTCATCAGCTTGAGTTTGCCCAAGATTTGGCCTTTTTCAATCGGCGCCAATACGGGCTGCACGGTTTCTAAAATCGGTTTCAGGCTTCTACCGGTGTTGTGCGGGATGGTGATGTAGGTTTCATCGACAAAACCGATGTTCACGGCGTTGACCGCGCCTTTATACACTTTCACTTGCGAAATGGCTTCGTTGGCATTGTAAAGCTTCGGCGTGTCAAAGGCTTGCAATGCCCAGTTTAACAATTTTCCGCTCTCGGCCGCTCGTGCTTCGGTAGATTCGGTACCGACCACAACCGATACAATGCGGCGGCCGTTGCGTTTACTGGAAGCGGCCAAATTATAGCCGGCGCTTTCGGTATGTCCGGTTTTCAAACCATCGATGTTCGGGTCGCGGTAGAGCAGCAGGTTGCGGTTGGGTTGCTCGATATTGTTGTATTTGAAAGATTTAATCGAGAATACGGGGTAGTATTTGGGAAAATCTTTAATCAGTGCGGCCGACAGCAAAGCCAAATCGCTGACGGTGGAAACGTGGCCGTCTGAAGACAGACCGGTCGGGTTGTTGAAATGGGTGTTCTTCATGCCCAAAAGTTTGGCTTCTCCGTTCATTTGTTTGACGAATTCTTCCACCGAGCCGTTGCCCATGGCTTCGGCCAAGGTGATGGCGGCATCGTTGCCGGATTGAATCACCATACCTTTAATCAAATCGCTGACGCTGGCCGGCACATTCGGATTAAGGAACATGCGCGAGCCTTCGATTTTCCAGCCCTGATCGGATACGGTCAGCATTTGGTCGGCTTTTAAGGTACCGTTTTCCAAGGCTTTGAAAGTCAGGTAGGCAGTCATCATTTTGGTTAACGAAGCCGGCTCGATTTGGGTATCGGGATTATTGGAAGCCAAAATTTGATTGCTGTATAAATCTTTGACGATAAAGGCAGTGGCGGCGATTTCCGGTGGAGTGGTCGGGCTGTTGATGCTCGGCATCAAGATTTCCGGCTGCGCGGCGGAAGCGGCTTGGCCGGCCGGCGAGGGTGTGGTGTTGGCCGCAGGTTGCGGCGCGGCCAAGGCGTGGCTGCTTAATAATGCGGCTAAGGTCAGGCTCAATAGCGTTTTTTTCATAACTTAGGTTGTATCAATATTCGTTGGCGTAATGCGTAAAAAAGGCCGTCTGAAAAGCTGAATCGTGCAGTTGCGCAAGATTACATCGCAACAACTGGCTAAAAATCAGTAGGACAGAAAGCTGAATATTCAGACGGCCGCTAAAGGACAGCCGCACATTATACCGATTCGGGCTTGATTTGCTAAGATTTTTCTTGCGTTCAGACGGCCTGAGGGGTAAGGTTTTACCTTTTCGCTGTTTTGTTGACAAAGTTTGACGAAGATTTCGACGGCGATGGCTTAGTTATTTTGTAAATGATTGATTCTATATAGAATAGATACCCATGAACGCTCGCCCTTCCTATTCCGATTATCTGATTCGTATTTTGACCGCTTCCGTATACGATGTTGCGGTGGAAACCCCGTTGGAGCCTGCCCGTGGTTTGTCGGGCCGTCTGAACAACAATATCCTGCTCAAGCGTGAAGACTTGCAGCCGGTATTTTCATTCAAGATTCGCGGTGCCTACAACAAAATGGCCAAATTATCCAAAGAGGCCTTGGCCTGCGGTGTGATTGCGGCATCGGCGGGCAACCATGCGCAAGGTGTGGCATTGTCGGCACACCGTTTGGGTTGCCGTGCGGTTATTGTGATGCCGGAAACCACGCCGCAAATCAAAATCGATGCGGTGAAAAACCGTGGCGGCGAAGTGGTGTTGAAAGGCGTGTCGTATAACGATGCTTATGATTACGCAATGGAATTGGCGAAAAAAGACGGTTTGACCTACATCGCGCCGTTTGACGATCCCGATGTGATTGCCGGACAAGGCACGGCAGGCATGGAAATCGTGCGCCAGCGTGCGGATAAGATCGATGCTGTGTTTGTGCCGATCGGCGGCGGCGGTTTGGCGGCAGGGGTAGCGGCGTTTATCAAACAAGTGCGCCCTGATATTAAGGTTATCGGTGTGCAAACCGATGATTCCTGCTGCATGAAGCAGTCGATTGAAGAAGGCAAAATTGTGCCGCTGAAAGATGTCGGCCTGTTTTCCGACGGTACGGCGGTGAAAGTGGTGGGCGAAGAAACTTTCCGTTTGTGCAAAGAATTGCTCGACGGTGTGATTACCGTTGATACCGATGCCATTTGCGGCGCGATTAAAGATATTTTTGACGACACGCGCAGCATTATGGAGCCTGCCGGTGCGCTGGCCTTGGCCGGATTGAAAGCCTACATCGCCCGCAACGGTGTGCAAAACCAAACCTTAATCGCCGTTACCAGCGGCGCTAACATGAATTTCCACCGTCTTCGCCACGTTTCCGAGCGCAGTGAGCTGGGTGAGGGCAACGAAGGCATTTTTGGGGTAACGATTCCGGAGGAGCCGGGCAGCTTCCGTAAGTTTATTGATTTGCTGGGCAACCGCAACATCACCGAATTCAACTACCGCTACGGCAATGAACGCAACGCCCATGTATTTGTCGGCCTGCAAACCGCCGGTTCACGCGATTTGGCAACCATTCACGCTCAGCTCAACCATGCCGGCTTGCCGAATGTGGATTTGACCAACGATGAAATTTCTAAAATCCACATCCGCTACATGGTCGGCGGGCGCACCGACAAAGTAAAAAACGAACGCTTGGTCAGTTTTGAATTTCCGGAGCGCCCGGGTGCATTGGCACGCTTTCTGAACCATATGCAAAGCGACTGGAACATTACTTTGTTCCACTACCGCAACCATGGCGCCGATTACGGCCGCATTTTGGTCGGTATTGACGTGCCGCCTGCTGATGAAGCCGCGTTTAACGAATTTTTAGACAGCTTGGGTTATGTCTATCAAGACGAAACGGGTAACCAAGCCTATCAATTATTCTTGGCGTAAATGTAAAGGCCGTCTGAATGTTCAGACGGCCTTTATAATAGTCGTTTCAAATAAAAATAATACGGCGTTGCCAGCTCCCTTATGTACTACTTGTATACGGCGGTCGCTCTCGCCTTGTCTTATTTCTATTTTAAACGACTAAATTAATCTGTGAATTGATTAAACCTGCCAATCAATTTCCGCCAAGCCTTGCGCCTTTAAATACGCATTGGCTTGAGAGAAATGGCGGCAACCGAAAAAGCCGCGATACGCAGAAAGCGGCGACGGATGGGGCGCGGTCAACACCAAGTGACGGCTGCGGTCGATAAACGCGCCTTTTTTCTGTGCGTGGCTGCCCCACAGCATAAACACAATATGCTCGCGGTGTTCGTTAAGCTGGGCGATTACGCGGTCGGTGAAGCGTTCCCAGCCTAAAGGCGCGTGCGAATGCGCTTGTCCGGCGCGCACGGTCAACACCGTATTGAGCAGCAACACGCCTTGTTCCGCCCAGTGCTGCAAATAGCCGTGTTGCGGAATGTGAAAGCTTTCGATGTCGGTGGCCAATTCCTTATAAATGTTTGCCAAAGAAGGTGGAATCTGAATATCCGGCCGCACCGAAAACGACAAACCATGCGCCTGACCGGCACCGTGATACGGGTCTTGCCCTAAAATCACCACTTTCACCTGATGAAACTCGGTCGCCTTAAACGCATTAAACACATCAGCAGCAGGCGGATAAATTACCCGCCCGGCTTGCCGCTCTTGCTTGACCGTGTCGATAATGTGTCGGAAATAGGGCTGCTCTTTTTCCGCGCCGATGGCTTCGTGCCAAGTTTGCATAATCGTCTGCCTGTAAACACCAATGCCGCGGATTATAGCATTTTCAGACGGCCTGAAGGCTGTTTGAATGTGTTTTTGAACGGCGCCGATAAATCCATTAAAATAAACATAAACCCGCTTTCATTTACCCGAAAGGAAACATCATGCGTTCACACCGATTGCGCGAACTTTTAGAATTGCTCGAGCCTTATTGGAAACAAGAGCCGGAAATGCACTTAACCCAAATTTTGCAGAAAATTGCCGACGAAGCAGGTTTTGACAAGCCGGTTGCCGAGTTGACCGACGAAGTGATTATCTATCATTTGAAAATGCACGGTAAAGACAAAACCGCGCCTGTGCCGGGAATTGCCAAAGATTACCAAGAAGATTTCAAAACCGCATTGCTGCGTGCGCGTGGGATTTTGAAGGATTGAAAAAAGGCCGTCTGAAAATTATTCAGACGGTTTTCTCTAGACTAATCATTTTCACTTGCCGTAATAACTGCAAGCGTTTGGTTATCAGGGTTATATACGCTCAAACACCACACGCCCCACCAATCCAAGCCTTCATCGAAGTAATTGCTGAATAATGAATTTTCTTGGAAATTATCGGCATATGCTTGATGGCTAACCCAGTCCAAAATCTTGGCTTGAGATTGGTTTAATCCACATAAATCGCAGAAATCCAACCATAAAGCCAAACGTGCAGCTTCATCAATGTTTTGCAACTCATAGGGTGGGTGAATGAACTGATGGCAAAGCTGTGTGCCCCGGTTTTGTGTATATTCAACATGGTTTAAAGACATTTCGTCATAAGCTTGTTGAGCCGATAAAGGCGGTAATGGTGCACAAGACATGCGCTCGGGCATTAAGCGTAAAGTAAAGTATGCATCATCGTCTGCCATTTTCTTAAGCAAGCGTTGTTGGTCTTGTTGACGGCTTTTGGGATTGGGATGGGCTCGAATATTGTGTAGCTTATGAAGATTTTCTGTGTGTACATTTTGTCGTAAATCGTCGTATTGCGGACGAATCACGTTTTCAAAAAATGCGGTGACAGCAGCTTGTTGATCAGCTTCTGTGGGCGCAGTTGCTTGAGGCCATTTTTTAACGCTGAATTGAAAAGCGCAACCGGATTGTTGCATTCGATATATTAAATCTTGCTGTTGTGTTGTCATGAATAAGGGATTGTTGTGAAGAAGCATTTTTATTCCTTAAAAAAGCTTTCATGGATAAAAGGCCGTCTGAACATCAAATCGATTGTTCAGACGGCCTGAGACCTTTGCAAAACCCTAGATTTGAGTACAGTTCAAAGTTGTAGCAGCGCAGAAAGCGAAGACATATCACTTAGATAGGCAAGTTTTCGAGCAGCGCACAACGAAGAAATGTACCAAAGATAGGGATTTTGCAAAGGTCTCTGTCTTTGTTATGTTCAAACCTTATTTCAATGCACGGATACCCACAGCATCGCGCACTTCGTCCAGCAACACGCGCGCTTCTTTGCGGGCTTTGGCGGCACCGGCCTGCAAAATCTCTTCGATTTGGGCGGGATTGGCCGTCAGAGCCGCGTAGCGTTCGCGCGGTTCGGCCAATTCGGCGTTGATTTTGGCGGCCAACAGTTTTTTCGCTTCGCCCCAAGCCAAGCCTTCGGCGAGCATTTGGGTAAATTCGGTGGTTTCAGACGGCGTGGCAAAAGCTTTGTAGATTTCAAACAACGGGCTTTCGTCGGGCTGTTTCGGTTCGCCCGGCTCTTTCAGGTTGGTGATGATTTTGTTGACTGATTTTTGGGTTTTCTTGTTGTTTTCCCACAGCGGAATGGTGTTGCCGTAGGATTTTGACATTTTGCGGCCGTCCAAGCCGACCAGCAATTCAACCTGCTCGTCAATTTTCACTTCGGGCAGGGTGAACACTTCTTTAAAGCGGTGGTTGAAGCGGCCGGCAATGTCGCGCGCCATTTCGACGTGTTGGATTTGATCGCGGCCGACGGGAACTTCGTTGGCTTTAAACATCAAAATATCGGCGGTCATTAAAATCGGGTAACTGTATAAGCCCATTTCAATTTGGTGGTCTTGGTCTTCTTGGCCGTTGTTGAGATTATCCTGCACGGCGGCTTTGTAAGCATGGGCCCGGTTCATCAGGCCTTTGGCGGTGATACAGGTTAGAATCCAATTGAGCTCCATGATTTCAGGAATGTCGCTTTGGCGGTAAAACGTGGTGCGCTCGGGGTCAAGGCCGCAAGAAAGCCAAGTGGCGGCCACGGCTTGGGTGGATTCGTGAATCATTTCCGGATCGTGGCACTTGATGATGCCGTGGTAATCGGCGAGAAACAGGAAAGATTCGGTATCATCGGCTTGCGCGGCGCGGACAGCGGGGCGGATAGCGCCGACATAGTTGCCCAAGTGGGGAATACCGGTGGTGGTGACACCGGTGAGAACGCGTTTCTTGTTCATGGTGTTTCAAACTTTCTTTAAAAGAAAAGGCTTTCAGACGGCCTGAATAACCGAGGCTGTCTGAAAAATGATGGTTTTATCAGATTATACATCCTTCAAAAGCCACAATGTTCAACTTGTTGCACAAGCCAGATTCTTTAAATCATATTTACTCAAATGAAATAAATCAACTAATCGATACCAAACTTTAAAAAAAAAACAGATTAACGCAAAACTATTACCCGATAACAGACTCCTATGGTTTAAGAATTTTAGCAAAATAATTATTTGCTGATTCTTAAATTGTTTTAAACTTTACTCAATAGGAGATTTTACGATGAAAGTATTGAATTCAAATGAGCTGAATCAAGTGTCTGGCGGCTGGGTCGCCAATGCGTTAGGTGCCGCAGCAGGAGCATACGGAGCCGGATACGGCTATCTTGCCGGAGGCGGCAAAGATCCCAACAAATTTTTAGGAGCTGTAGCACTGGGAGGGCTTACTGGCGCAGTAAGTCCTGTGAACGGTATTCGTTCTGCCGCAAAGACAGCAGCTGTCTCATTTGGAGGTAGTGCCGCCACCACTGCAATTGGAAGCCCTTATTTTTAAATAAATGAAAAAAGATTTTCTATTCTTTTTTGTTATTTTGTTGTTAGTTGTTACCATAATAATGGGGTTAAAATACTTATTTCCTGATAGAGATATGTTTTACTGGCAGCTTGGGATAAGCTTAACTGCCGCAGTTATTGTCCGAAAACTGTTCAAATATTAACCCTCAATCTACAGGGAAGAATAATTTAATTCTTCCCTTTCTACAAAATAACTGAGCGTTATATGTCTAAGCATATATTCTTTATTCTCCTTAGAATATTTAGCGTAGTTATCATATTCCATTATCTGTTTGGAAAAATATTAGAAATGCCGCATTAATTTACCTTGAGTATATTCAGTCTCCTGAATTAGTTTCAGACGACTGTTCTAACTGTTAGAAATTATATTTACTTATAAAAAAAACAACAGGATATAAAGCATGTCGGATATACTGTATAAAACCTTAGGGGCTGTCCTAGAGAACTAGGCCAAACTTTCTCTTACCAATTGTTTTAAAATGGACAATTGAGACTTTATTTCACTGTTGTTAAAACGCCATTCGCACTCCTTCAAATACAGTTCAAAATGAACCTTGGGAATGCCGTTAAACTTACGCAAATGACGTTTTGCCTGATTCCAAAAGTCCTTAATACCGTTTATATGGTTTCGCCTGTCTGCAAAATGCGTGCTGTGATTGATGCGGAAATGGTTGAATTCGCTGGCATCCGGCACATCATAACTTTTGTAGCAATCCGTATAAACAATGCTGTCGGGCTTAACCCGTTCCCGGATAATCGGCAGCAAAGTAACGGTTTGGTGTTCGGAACGGCTACGGTATAAACCCTGCCGTCTCGCTTTAACAGTCCGGATACCGCTACTTTTCCGGCCGGACCGCGACCGCGCCTGCCTTTTCTGTACCCGCCGAAATAGCTTTCGCCGGCTTCGGCTTCACTGTCGAACATTTCCGAATGCGGGCTGTTTTGGTAAATCAGCAGACGCAAACGGTGAAAGTAGTAAGCGGCAGTATTTCGATGGGTACCTACTAATTCCGCTGCGGTTCCGGCGGTTACTCCAGCAACAAACAGCCCGATTAGCTTTTGTTGTTTTGATTGGCTTAAGCGGCTTTTCTTCATACAGGTTATTTTAAATGTTTTTGAATAACCCTAGTTATCTAGGGAAGCCCCAAACCTTATTTGTCTGCCTGAGCGTTTTACAGATAATGCTTGTCGGCGGAGTCTTGCTTGGAGCATATGTTTTTTACAAACTTGTTATGAAGTTCAGAAAAAACCGATACTGGCCTTTGCATTACAAATAAGTGCGACAGTTGTCATCAGCTATCTTTTTTTCAAAATTATGCAGATACATAAGTAATTGGCTGCATAAATAACGTAAAAAGCCGTCTGAAATATTTTCAGACGGCTTTTTTGTTGTATCTAATAAAAGTTATACACAATTAATAATAATATAAAACAGCAAGTTGTAAATATTTTTTTTAAAATAGGTAATTTGGTATTGAGTTATCCACAGATGGCTTTATATATATATAGGGAATAATAGAAATTTCTACGAGAAGGAAACAAAAGATGAGATTCGACAAACTTACCGCAAAATTCCAACAAGCCCTGCAGGAAAGCCAAAGCCTTGCCTTGGCGGCAGACAACGGCTATTTGGAAGCGGGACATGTTTTAAAAGCATTATTAGACGATCAAAACAGCGGCGCGGCGGCTTTGCTGGCACATGCGGGTGTGAATGTGGCGCAGGTGAAAAGTGGCCTGCAAACTTTGCTGGGCAGCCTGCCGAAAATATCGGGCAACGGCGGCGAGATTTTGCCGAGCCGTGAATTGCAGGCGGTATTGAACCTGATGGACAAAGCCGCGATGAAACGCGGTGATGCCTATATTGCCAGCGAATTGTTTTTGTTGGCTTTGGTGCAGCAAAACGATGCTACCGGCAAAGTGTTGAAAAACGCCGGTGCGACCGAACAAAACATCAATGCGGCGATTGATGCCGTGCGTGGGGGACAAACCGTGAATGATGCCAATGCAGAAGACCAACGCGAAGCCTTGAAAAAATATACTACCGATTTGACCCAGCGCGCCCGTGAAGGCAAGCTGGATCCGGTGATTGGCCGCGACGATGAAATCCGCCGAGTGATTCAGGTGTTGCAACGCCGTACCAAAAACAATCCGGTATTGATTGGTGAACCGGGCGTGGGTAAAACCGCGATTGTAGAAGGCTTGGCGCAGCGCATTGTCAATGGCGAAGTGCCGGAATCTTTGCGCGGCAAGCGCTTGCTGGTGCTGGACTTGGCGGCATTGATTGCCGGTGCGAAATACCGCGGCGAATTTGAGGAACGCTTGAAAGCCGTGTTGAACGATTTGGCCAAAGATGATGGTAACACACTGATTTTCATCGATGAAATTCACACTTTGGTCGGCGCGGGCAAAACAGATGGCGCAATGGACGCAGGCAATATGTTGAAACCGGCTTTGGCGCGTGGCGAATTACACTGTATCGGCGCGACCACCTTAGACGAATACCGCCAATATATTGAGAAAGATGCCGCGTTGGAACGTCGTTTCCAAAAAGTATTGGTTGGCGAGCCGAGCGTGGAAGACACGGTAGCGATTTTGCGCGGTTTGCAAGAGCGTTACGAAATCCACCACGGCATCGACATTACCGACCCGGCGATTGTGGCCGCTGCCGAATTGAGCGACCGATACATCACCGACCGTTTCCTGCCCGATAAAGCCATTGATCTGATTGATGAAGCCGCCAGCCGCATCAAAATGGAATTGGATTCTAAACCGGAGCAGATGGACAAACTCGACCGCCGCATAATCCAGTTGAAAATGGAAAAAATGCACGTTGAGAAAGAAAGCGACGAAGCCAGCAAAAAACGCTTGGAATTGATCGACGAAGAAATCGACGGTTTGCAAAAAGAATATGCCGATTTGGACGAAATCTGGAAAGCAGAAAAAGCCGCATCGTCAAGCTCGGCCGACCTCAAAAAACAAATCGATGATTTGAAAGTGAAAATCGAGCAGGCCAAACGCAGCGGCGATTATGCCAAAGCGTCTGAGTTGGAATATGGCGAGTTGCCGAAATTGAGCGAGCAATTGGCCGCAGCCGAGAGCAATCCGGAAACCAAAAAAGCCAACAAGCTTTTCCGCACCGAAGTGGGCGCGGACGAAGTGGCCGAAATCGTTTCGCGCATGACCGGCATTCCGGTGGCGAAAATGATGGAAGGCGAGCGCGAGAAATTGCTGAAGATGGAAGATGTATTGCATCAGCGCGTGGTCGGTCAAGACGAAGCCGTGCGTGCCGTGGCCGACGCCATCCGCCGCAGCCGCAGCGGCTTGGCCGACCCGAACAAACCATACGGCAGCTTCTTGTTCTTAGGCCCGACCGGTGTGGGTAAAACCGAGTTGTGCAAAACGCTGGCAGGTTTCTTGTTCGACAGCGAAGACCATTTAATCCGTATTGATATGTCGGAATACATGGAAAAACACAGCATCGCCCGCTTAATCGGTGCGCCTCCGGGTTATGTCGGCTACGAAGAAGGCGGCTACCTTACCGAGCAAGTCCGCCGCAAACCGTATAGCGTGATTTTGCTGGACGAAGTCGAAAAAGCGCATCCGGATGTGTTCAACATCTTGCTGCAAGTGTTGGACGACGGCCGCCTGACCGACGGACAAGGCCGCACGGTTGACTTCAAAAACACCGTGGTGGTGATGACCTCGAATATCGGCAGCCAGCACATTCAGCAAATGGGCACCGCTGATTACGATGCGCTCAAAGAAGTGGTGATGGAAGACGTGAAAGAGCATTTCCGCCCAGAACTGATTAACCGCATTGACGAAGTGGTCGTGTTCCACGGTTTGGCGCAGGAACACATCCGCAGCATTGCCAAAATCCAGCTGCGCGGTTTGGAAAAACGCTTGGCGGCGCAAGACTTGCACTTGCGTGTGTCTGATGCGGCGTTGGACATCATCGCCGAAGCCGGTTTCGATCCGGTATATGGCGCCCGTCCGCTGAAACGCGCGATTCAAGCCGAGATCGAGAACCCGCTGGCCAAAGCCTTGTTGTCAGGCCGCTACGCACCCGAGAGCGTGATCAACGTGACTGCTGACGGCGACCATTTGGCATTTGAATAAACTGAGTTAATTAAGCATTAATTGCTTTAGCAGGCCGTCTGAAAGAGCATCATCTTTCAGACGGCCTTTTTATTTTTTTTTAATAAGAATAGATTTCATTATTATTTTAATTTAAGATAAGCACCATAGCGTTTTATCGATGGAGTAGTGCGCATGAAATTCAATTTTCCCATTGCCGTCAATATACACGAATTTCTGAAAACCGGCCGTTTTGATTACATTGAAATCGGCCAGAGCGATGAGCAGATTTTGCAGATGTTCCCCGATCCCGATTGCACGTCGCGGGGCTTAATCGTCAAACAAGGTTTGAGTATTTGGCTTTACGGCAACGTCGAATTTCATTTTTCAGACGGCATATTGAACCAAATCCGCTTGGAACAGCTGCCTTTTGGCAGCTTAGACGGCGGGCGTTCGATTTTGCTGCATCCGTGGCTATTTGGTCAGCCTGAAAAACTGAATTTGAATTTTGTGCTCAAGCAATTAATCCGCCATCACATCGATTTTTTCAAAATTGAAGATGCAGCCAACGTGATTTTGCGCCTGCAAAGCGGTGTGGATCTGGTATTTGAAAAAGACGGGCAGCAGCGTTTGAATACGGTGTGTAAACGCAAGGCGGCATTACCGCAATGGTTGCTGGAGGCCGTCTGAACAAATTTAAATGATATTGAATAGTGAATAAAAGGCGTAAGGCGTTATGGGTTTGACTATTTTTTAAAATTAATTGAAATAATCTACTAAAATAAGAAAGACGATATTTTAATCATTTTTTAAAAACGAAATGAAATTGCTTAAAATGAATTTCTCATCTTTGTGTGCCAAGGTTAAAATAACGCACGAGTAAACCCTAAGGAAAAATGATGAGAAAATTATTGATGGCTGCCGTGTTGTCGGCGTTGGCTGTTCAAGCACATGCCGCTACCGCACCGGATACATTGGCCAAAGTGATGAAAAACAAAGAATTGCTGGTGTGTTCGCCGGGTGATTACAAGCCTTCAGTTTTGACAATAACGGCAGATTTGAAGGCATCGACAACGATTTGGCCGAACGTTTGGCGCAAAGCATGGGCGCGAGAGTCAAGATTGTGAAAAGCAGTTGGCCGACCTTGATTGCCGATTTCAAATCAAAATGTGATTTGGGCGTGGGCAGCATTTCGATTACTTTGCCACGCCAGAAGCAAGCGTTGATGAGCGAACCGTATTTTACTAATGGCAAAACGCCGCTGATGCGCTGCGAAGATGTGTCCAAATACCAAACGGCTGAACAAATCAACCAGCCGCATGTGCGCATTGTGGCCAATCCGGGCGGCAGCAATGAAAATTATGCCCGCACGGTATTGACCAACGCCAAGCTGACCATGCATCCGGAAAACTTGACCATTTTTGATGAGGTGATACAAGGACGGGCGGATGTGTTTGTGACAGGCAGCCGAAGCGATGGTGAAAGCCTATGAACACAAAGGCGTGCTGTGCGGAGTAAATCCTGATAAACCGCTGCGTCCGGCGCAAAATGCTTGGCTGATTCGTGACAACGATTTCCGCTTTAAAGCCTATGCCGACCAATTCTTGCGTTTGGAAAAATTATCCGGCGGATTGGATCAAACCATCCAACGTTGGTTGCCGCGCTAAGTTTCAAATATATAAAAAGGCCGAGACCTTTGCGAAATACCGGCCATCCCATCCAAACGGTTACCTGAACAATCAGGTAACCGTTTTTTCATTTTCAGACGTGTTTCCCGTCCGTAT
>NZ_JBHSPY010000038.1:0-22275 GCF_042658245.1 Neisseria weixii | reverse complement strand
GTGGAAGAAGCTGCTCATAAAAAAACGCCTCTGAATTCTTTAGGGGGAATTTAGGGGGAATTTAGGGGAGTTTTGGGGTTTTTGCAAAGGTCTCAGGCCGTCTGAAAACCCTTCTTCACATTATGCAATCAGGTTTCAGACGGCCTTGGTCTGCTTAAATCTTTACAACACCACAGTCGGATAAGAACCAATCACTTTCACAAACGACGCGCGTTCACTCAATAATTGCAAGGCTTTTTGCACGCGCTCATCGTCTTTATGGCCTTCAATATCAATAAAGAACAAATATTCCCACAAGGCCGATTTGCTCGGGCGGCTTTCAAATTTGGTCATGGAAATGCCCAAATCAGTAAACGGCTGCAGCAAACCCATCACCGCACCGGCGCGGTTTGGCGTAGAAATCACCAACGATGTTTTGTCACTTCCCGTGCTGTTGGTGTCTTGATGACCCAGCACCAAAAAGCGCGTGGTATTGTTCGGCTCATCTTCGATGCACTCACCGGCAATGTTTAATTGATAGATTTCCGCAGCGGTAATGCCGGCAATCGCAGCCAGGGTACCATCGTCAGACTCGGCTACAATACGCGCGGCTTCAGCATTACTGGATACTGGGATACGCTCGGCATTGGGCAGGTTGCGTCCCAACCAGTCGTTACATTGCGCCAAAGCTTGCGCGTGGGCAAAGACTTTGGTTACACCATTGATTTCGTAGCTGTTTTTACGCAGCAAATTATGATGAATCCGCACCACCACTTCACCACAGGCTTTGAGTGCCGATACAGCCAGCAAATCCAGCGTACGGCCAATGGAGCCTTCGGTCGAATTTTCCACCGGCGCCACCAAATAATCGGCTTGGCGTGTTTCCACCATTTTGAAACAATCATCGACCGTAGTACAGGCTTGCGTATAAGCCGCGTGGCCGAAATGCTTAATGGCTGCCTGCTGGGTAAACGTGCCTTGCGGACCTAAATAAGCAATGGTCAGCGGGCGCTCTACCGCCAGACATTCGCTCATGATTTCGCGGAACAGGCGCGCCACCGACTCATTCGGCAGCGGTCCTTGGTTCAATTCTTGAATACGGCGCAGTACGGCGGCTTCGCGCTCGGGGCGATATACCGTACCGGTTCCTTTGAGCTCACCAATGGCGTGTGCGTGTCCGGCGCGTTCGTTTAACAGACGCAATACGGTAGCGTCTATTTCGTCAATCGCATCGCGGTGGGGTTTTAACTGCTCATCAATCGACATGATGTTTCTCTTGCATGAATTCGTGAATGTAGCGATTTTAGCATTAAACAGGCCGTCTGAAAGGCTTTCAGACGGCCTGATGCCGGAAATGAAAGCATTAAAGCCCAATGATTGCGTTTAAACGGTATTTCATTGCGCTCTTAACGCAAAATCAATATTTTTATTTAAACTCGCCCTGGTTTTTGTCATTTTCAATCCACGCCTCATGCGAACACACCCACAGCAACACAATGCCACACACCGTCGCCATGAGCATCATCACCGGCATAATCAAAGCCGTACCGTTGTGCAACCATGTGGCCAACATGCCCACCACCGCACCAATCACCGACTGGCACACACCCAACACCGCATTGGCGCTGCCGCTTTCTTTCTTGAAATAACTCATAAAACACGCCTGCGTATTGGCGCTGACCAAACCTTGTGTGCCGACAGAAACCATTACGCAGCCCACCAATGCCCACATCGGCGGCAAACCGTTCACCCACACCAGCAGCACCATCAGAAAATTGGCAGCAAACTGAATGATAATGCCCCAGCGCAAAATATTCTGCGGATGAATGCCCGTTTTCAAGCGCCACGCCGTCACACGGTTGAACAAAGCCATGGTGATGATGTTCAAGCCGAAAATCCACGCATAGCCGTGTGACGAAACTTCATATAAGTGCATATACACAAACGAAGATTCGGTCAAAAACGCAAACATCGAGGCAAAACTGAACGCTTGGAAAAACAGGTAGCCCATCGCGCCTTTGTTGCCCAATACATGTTTGAACCTAGCGCCGGCCACGGCAAAAATTTCGCGGCTGATTCTATCGGTACGCGTTGGTTTCGGCAGAAAAAATGTCACCAACACCAGCAATAATACGGCATAAGCGGTTAAAAACCAGAAAATCGCCCGCCAGCCGCCCAAGCTCTGCAACAGCGCGCCGACCATCGGCGCCATAAGCGGCACAATCATCAAAATAATACCGATGAGCGCAAACATCTGTGCCGCTTTTCGTCCGTCGTAATGGTCGCGAACCAAAGCACCGACCACCACCACCGTCATACCGGCACCAAACGCCTGCAGCGCACGCAAGGTAAGTAATTGCTCGACGTTGCTGATCATCGTCAGCCCCAACACGCTGATAAAATACAGTGCCAGCCCGACCAGTGCCACCGGCTTGCGCCCTTTGATGTCCGACACCGAGCCGCCGACCAATTGTCCAAACGCTGTGCCGAACAAAAACATACTCAAGCTTTGCTCGATTCGGTGAATATTCGAGCCCAAATTTTCCGCCATTTCAGGAATCGCCGGCAGATAGGCATCGATGGAAAACGGCATCAGCGCAATCAACATCGCCATCAACACCGCCATCTGCTTTTCGCCCAAAGGCTTTTTCGCAACAGTCATAATATCTTCACAAACCGTTTCCGGCAATTGAAAAGTTTGAAATTATAAAAGATTTCAATTTATTCTGAAAGCACAGGCCGTCTGAACATTTACCGCGTGAAGCAGACACGGCTACCGTTTCAGACGGCCTCTTACTCCCAATAGCGGCATAACCGCCAAACCGTCTAACCATACGGCAACGCTTAGACACAGCTGAATATCACGGATTAAAATAGAAACGCCCAAAAAGCGCAGAGAGGACATTTGCCCACTGTTTCGGATATTCGGGAAAATCAAAACAGCATAGGCTGCAAGTGCCCACCCTATGTACAGCTTTTGAGATGCTTACGGCAACACCGGTATTCCCGTGTGCGTGACCATTTCGGGAAGAAGCACGCTGCTTACGGTGCGTTCGATGAGTCTGAACGACTTTGACAAACAGATTTGGGCAAGTCTGCTGATCTAATCTGAAAGCGGGTTTTTCTTTCTATGCTTATATTTTATGTATTCCCAAAACATAAAATGCATTAGCATAACCACAAGGATGGCTTTGATACCGTCAGAAAAAAAACGGTCGTCTCCCAGAAAATATTTCGCATCGATAATATAGAAGCTCAGAACGAAGTTTATGACGGTAACGATAAAACTGGAGGCGAAACATATAATGGCAAATATCTTCCAGTATCGCCTGCTGAGCCTCATCAGCAAGCGTAAATTCTTCTTATAATTTTCCCAAAATTTTTTCATATCGGCATCCTTTCCGATAATTTGTAAAAATTCCGTATCCTGCACAATATTTTTCAGGATACGGAATAACAATGGTCATTTAATAGCCAAACGATTTTTCACTTACAAATGAACCTAATTTGCCGCCTAAATATCCACCTACGGCACCACCGATATAACCACCCGCAGCCATACCGGCCGGACTGCCAATCGCACCTAATGCCATTCCGGTAAAGGTACCGGCTAATGCGCCCGCTCCCCCTCCGACAAATCCGCCTGTATCCGAAGCAACCGTTTTACCTAAGTCAAAACCGCCGGAAACCTGCTGTAAATCATTCATGCTCAATGTTTGCATATTAAATACTCCTAAATAGTTGAAAAAATAACAGCAAACGTTTTTATCTGTCTGCTGTTATATTGACACTGATAATCCGTATCAGTTTATTTTTTTGAAACTATTTTATAAGTTTTATTAATAAATGAAAACACCACCCAAATACAATAAAAAAACCGCCTAACAAAATTTTCAGGTTGATTTTTTTCGAGAACATAGGTGCCGTCGGACGGATTCCCGTATCCGATATACTCAGAGTCGGAGCAATCTTCAAAACCGTCCCGTACTTTCCAGACGGCCTTGTTCCTATCTGTTGCCCTATGTGCGGAAACATAAGAAAATAACTTATTTTTCAAACCATCCAAGCAAAGGAACCTTCATGACCACCTTCCCTATCGCCCGCGTCGGCGACGTTTCTCTTGAAATCCAAGGCAAAATGGCCAACCGCCACGGTCTGATTGCCGGCGCAACCGGTACCGGTAAAACCGTAACCCTGCGCCGTATGGCCGAAGCCTTCAGCAGCCAAGGCGTGCCGGTGTTTTTGGTCGACGTAAAAGGCGATTTGTCAGGCATTTCGCAAGTCGGTGCCGCCAGCGGTAAGGTGGGAGAGCGCATTGCCGAATTTGGGCTGGGCGAAAGCTGGCTGCAAAATTTCCCGGTGCGCTTTTGGGACGTATTCGGCGAAACCGGCATTCCCGTGCGCGTGACCGTATCCGAAATGGGGCCGATGCTGCTGGCGCGTTTGATGAATTTGAACGACACCCAAGAAGGCTTGCTGAATTTGGTTTTCAAAGTGGCTGACGACCGGGGCTGGCATATTTGGGATTTGAAAGACCTGCGCAGCATGTTGAAACACGTTTCCGACAACGCCGCCGAATACCGCACCCAATACGGCAACGTTTCCGCCGCCAGTATCGGCGCAATTCAACGCCAATTGCTGACTTTAGAAAACGAAGGTGCCAACGGTTTCTTCGGCGAACCGGCATTGAATTTGGCAGACTGGATGCAGTCTGAAAACGGCAAAGGCGTAATCAATATCCTGAATTCAGAAAGGCTGATGCGCTCACCGCGTATGTACAGCGCGTTCTTATTGTGGATGCTGGCCGAATTGTTTGAAATGCTGCCCGAAGTCGGCGATCCGGAAAAACCGAAATTCGTGATGTTCTTCGACGAAGCGCATTTGATGTTCGACAACGCTGCTGCGGCATTGGTAGAACAAGTCGAGCAAGTGGTGCGCCTGATTCGTTCCAAAGGCGTGGGCGTGTATTTCGTGACACAGAATCCGCTTGATTTGCCGGATACCATTCTCGGCCAATTGGGTAACCGTGTGCAACACGCGCTGCGCGCCTTTACCCCGCGCGACCAAAAAGCCGTGCGTGCTGCTGCCGAAACCTTCCGCAGCAACCCGAATATCAAAGTCGCTGAAGCCATCGCCGAACTGGGCGTGGGTGAAGCCCTGGTGTCTTTCTTAGACGAAAAAGGCATGCCCGCACCGGTGGAACGCGCGTATGTATTGCCGCCGCAATCCGCATTGGCCCCATTGTCCAAAGAAGAACGAGATGCTTTGTATCAGCACGATGATCTGTATCAGACCTACAAAGACATGATCGACAACTATTCGGCTTTTGAAGCTTTAGCCGAACTGGACAGCGAGCAAGCCGCAGCCAAGCAAGCGGAAGAAGCCGCCAAAGCGCAGGTGCAAGCTGAAAAAGAAGCGGCCAAAGCCCAAGCCAATCAAGATCCGGGTTTGCTCGGCGGCTTTATCGGCGGCCTGACGGGCGGCCGTAAAAAATCCGGCCAAGGCGTAGGCTACAATGTGGCCGATGCCGTCGGCAGCCAAATCAACCGCCAAGTGACCAACGCCATCTCCCGCAGCGTGATGGGTATTATTAAAAATCTGTTGAAGTAATGCATACAACAAAGGCCGTCTGAACATTTCAGGCGGCCTTTGTTCTTGATTTTGAAAAAATTATCAAACCAATTTTGCCAAATTATCCGCAGTATCCACATTGGCATAAGCAAACGCCAATGCCGACATATAAGCGACGTGCACATCAGCCGCAGCCACGGTTTTGCCGCCGAATTCCAAATCACGCGTCGCGCACGCATCGCGGGCAACATGGCATTGATAGCCCAAATCCGCTGCCGCGCGGGTGGCCGCATCGATACACATATGACTCATCGCGCCGATAATCAGCAAGCGCTCAATACCTTGCTGCTGCAATTGCGCACGTAAATCGGTGGTACCGCGGAAGCTGTTGATTTCATGCTTGGTAATCACCGCTTCGCCTTCTTTTGGTTCAAATAGCAGATGGAACCGCACACCTTCGCTGTTTTCTGCAAAAAACGGCGCACACTCACCGGCGAACACATGACGCACATGAAACACGGGCAAGTTTTTGTCGCGGAATACCTTCAACAATTTCGCGCCCTGCTCCGCTGCTGCTTCGGTGCCGGCCAAAGGAAATTGGCGCCTTCAAAGCTTGGGAAATAATCGTTTTGGAAATCGACAATCAACAATGCGGTTTTCATATTACGTCTCCTTGCGGTGTAAAAGATGGGAATCAAAACCGCAGTCTAGCCGTAATTGGATTGCGTTAATAGTGCATTTCGAATCAAAAAACAAAAGAATCGGGTCAAAAATAACCCGATTCTTTTGTTTAGGCCGTCTGAAAAAGATAGTTTGAAACCTTTGCAAAACTCGTAATTTTCAGAAATCTTTAAGCCGTCATTAGCTGCGCGGGGTGAAGCGTAGCGGACTTGCGCAGCTAATCACGTCAGTTTTTGGTGTCCTAGCTCTTAAAAAGTTTTACAAAGGCCTCAGCGTGACTTCAGACGGCCTCCATTACAATTCACTCATCAAATATCCACTTCCGCCGTATCGCCTTCTGCTTCCATCCACGCGCGGCGGCTGGCGGCTTCGCCTTTGCCCATCAGCTTCACGAAAATATCGTAGGTCTCCTCGCTGCTGCCTTCGGGAATCTGCACTTGCAACAGGCGGCGGGTATCGGGGTGCATGGTGGTGTCTTTGAGCTGGTCGGGATTCATCTCGCCCAAGCCTTTGAAGCGGCTGATGGAATAAGCCGTTTCTTTGACGCCTTCTTTTTGCAGGCGTTCTAAAATGCCGTCAAGTTCGGCTTGGTCGAGCGCGTAGAATTTGCGGGCGGGTTTGGATTTGCCTTGCGCGTTCACATCCACGCGGAACAACGGCGGTTGGGCAACATAAATATGGCCGTCTGAAACCAGTTTCGGGAAATGGCGGTAAAACAGGGTCAGCAGCAACACTTGAATATGCGAGCCGTCCACATCGGCATCAGACAAAATGGCAATTTTGCCGTAGCGCAGGCCGCTTAAGTCGGGGTTGTCGTTCACACCGTGCGGATCGACACCGATGGCTACGGAAATATCGTGGATTTCCGCATTGCCGAAAAGTTGGTCGGGATGCACTTCAAAACTGTTCAACACTTTACCGCGCAAAGGCAGAATGGCTTGGGTGGCCTTGTCGCGCGCCAACTTGGCCGAACCGCCGGCCGAATCGCCCTCGACTAAAAACAACTCGTTTTCGCGCACGTCTTCGCTTTCGCAGTCGGTGAGTTTGCCCGGCAACACAGCCACGCCGCTGCCTTTTTTCTTCTCGATTTTTTTCACCGAACGCATACGCGCCTGCGCCTGTTTGATCGCCAATTCGGCAATTTTTTTACCGGCTTCGACGTTTTGGTTTAACCACAATTCCAAGGGATCACCCGATACGGCAGCGACCAGCTTCAACGCATCACGGTTGGTGAGCTTGTCTTTGGTTTGACCTTGAAATTGCGGGTCAAGCACGCGCGCGCTCAGTACGAAGGCAACTTTGTTGAACACGTCATCGCTTTGCACTTTCACGCCGCGCGGCAATAAATTATGCAGCGTGATGAAGTTGTTGACGGCATTGAACACAGCCTGTTTCAAACCGGCTTCGTGCGTACCGCCCAACGGCGTCGGAATCAGGTTGACATAGCTCTCATTGGCGCAAGTGCCTTCTTCCAGCCAAGTCAGCGCAAAGGCTGCTCCCTCGCCCACGGCAAAATCGCTGTCGTGGCCGCCTGAAATGTAGTTTTCGCTGGCAAACAGCGGCACCGCTTCCTGCGCTTCGCTGATTAAATCCATCAGGTAACTTTTCAGGCCGTTGGGGTAATGCCATGTTTGGGTTTCCGGCTCGGCTTCTCCTTTTACCGGACGCGCCAGCGACACGGTTACGCCCGGCAGCAACACGGCTTTGGCGCGCAACAGGCGTTCTAATTCGGGAATGCTGTATTGCGGCGATTCGAAATATTTGCCGTCCGGCCACACGCGCACTTCGGTGCCCGAATCTTTGACTGCACATTTGCCGATTTCGCTTAAAGGCTCAATCACGTCGCCGCCGGCAAACACGATGCGGTGGATTTTGCCTTCGCGTTTGACGGTCACTTCCAAGCGTTTCGACAACGCGTTGGTCACCGACACGCCGACACCGTGCAGGCCGCCTGAAAAGGCATAGGCACCGCCGTCTTTTTTATTAAACTTGCCGCCGGCATGCAATTGGGTAAACACCAGCTCCACTACCGGCAACCCTTCCGCCGGATGCATACCGGTCGGAATACCGCGGCCGTTGTCGCGCACGGATAAAGAACCGTCGTCGTGTATCGTCACACCGATTTCGCTGGCGAAACCGCCCAAGGCTTCGTCGGCGGCATTGTCGATGACTTCTTGGCAGATGTGGGTCGGGCTGTCGGTGCGGGTATACATGCCCGGACGCTCTTTCACCGGCTCCAAGCCTTTTAAGACGGTAATACTGGATTCGGAATAGTGTTTTTGAGTCATGATGTTTTTTCTAAGGTAATGCATTCAGACAGGCCGTCTGAAAATGTGTTCGGTAAAGAATCGAGAATGCGCCAACAGCAAAAAGTGGGATTTTAACATGTTTCGCTCCTTTCAGACGGCCATAACGGCGATTATGCCCTCCGCCTGAACAAAGATTAACCCGCAGCCATATTTACCCGCAAGCGGATTGATTATAGACTCAACCTACTCGCAGACTTCCAAAAGGTTATTGAAGATGAAAGAATCATTGTTGGCCTTGGCCTTATCCGCTTTGATGCTGGCCGCGTGCGGCGGCGATAACGACCGTGGCCGCGACAACGACCGCAACGGCACACGATTCGAGCAATCCGACCGTGACGATGATGGTAATCACGACCGTAATGACTATCAGGATGATGACCGTGATGATGATGACCGCCGTTAAAGTGCTTCAAACAGTTTTGCTTCAGCCCGATAAACAGAGCAGATGCCGTCTGAAAACAGCTTCAGACGGCATCTGCTCTTTGGTTATGGGACATTATGGGACAACTTTGCTACAAACCGGCAAGTGCTCATTCAGACGGTCTGAAAGCATTTGCCCTACTTCTCTTTTTGCTGCTGAATACGTTGAGCAAATTCGCCATAAGTTTCCACACTGCGTATAAAGCGCGATAACTCGGTAAGCGCGCCCAAATACACATCGCGTTTGAAATCAATCACTTCATCCACCGGCGCCCAATAATCGTGCCAACGCCAGCCGTCAAACTCAGGATGGTGCGTGGCGCGCAGATTGACGTCGCTCTCGCGGCCGACCAAACGCAGCAAATACCAAATCTGCTTCTGGCCGCGGTATGAACCGCGCCATTCTCGGCGCACCCAGTGCGTCGGTACATCGTAGCGCAGCCAGTCGCGCGTGCGGCCTAAAATTTTCACGTGTTGCGGCAACAGGCCCACTTCTTCCAACAATTCGCGGTACATTGCCGTTTCCGGACTTTCGCCCGGTTTGATGCCGCCTTGCGGAAACTGCCACGAATGCTCGCGCACACGCTTGCCCCAAAATACTTGATTCTTATCGTTCGTAAGGATAATACCGACATTGGGGCGATAGCCTTCTCTGTCTAACACGGTCTCGCCCTTTAAAAATTTAATGTGCTGATTTTCCCACAAATCATACGGTTTTGACAAATCAACACAACATTTCCGAGGCCGTCTGAAAAAATTTTATCGTTTGCGAATAAACCCATAGCGGAAGGCACCGTTAAAAGTGTCATTTTACCGCTTTTAAACTATTGCATTTGCAAGGTTTTTAACGTTTAATGCAAGCTTGCTGAATCAAGGACGGCACGAGGTATCTAGCGCCTGCCGCCCCACCACAGTTTCCCTTTTGTATGTGGTTTAAAGGTTAAATCCTTTGCCCACCGCTGCAATTTATTCCATTTCCCGACAAAAGGACTGTACACCATGAAAAAAACTTTTCTCACCGCCTGTATCACCCTAGCACTGGCGGCCTGCGGCGGCTCTGACAAACCGGCCGAAACAACCGCGCCACAAGCCAGCGAACCACAACAAGCCGCGCCGCAATCCAGCAATCTGAATATCTACAACTGGTCTGATTATGTCGATCCGCAAACCTTGGCTGATTTTGAGAAAAACAACAACATCAAAGTCCGCTACGACTATTACGACAGCAATGAAGCCTTGGAGGCCAAAGTACTGACCGGCAAATCTGGTTACGACTTGGTTGCCCCATCGATTGCCAACGTCGGCCGGCAAATCAAAGCCGGCGCGTATCAAGAAATCGATAAGAGCCAGATTTCCAACTACAACAACATTGACCCCGACCTGCTCTCTCTGATGGCCAGCGTCGACCCGGGTAACAAATATGCCGTGCCTTATTTCTGGGGCATCAACACCTTGGCGATTAATAAAGACTTGGTTGCCAAAGCTTTAGGCAGCGATGCTTTGCCTGAAAACGAATGGGATTTGGTATTCAACCCTGAATACACCGCCAAGCTGAAATCTTGCGGCATCAGCTATTTAGACAGCGCCATCGAACAAATGCCGCTGGCCTTGAACTACATCGGCAAAGACCCGAACAGCGAAAACGCTGATGATCTCAAAGCTGCGGTAGAGATGATGAAAAAAGTGCGCGGTGACGTGAAACGATTCAGCTCTTCAGGCTACATCGATGACATGGCCAACGGCAACTTGTGTGTGGCCGTGGGTTACGGCGGCGACTTAAACATCGCCAAAAACCGCGCCAACGAAGCCCAAAACGGTGTAAACCTGCAAGTTTTGACCCCGAAAACCGGCGTGGGCATTTGGATCGATTCCTTCATGATTCCGCGTGATGCCCAAAACGTCGCCAATGCGCACAAATACATCAACTACACGCTCGACCCGAAAGTGGCGGCGAAAAACGGTACATTCGTTACCTACGCTCCTGCCAGCCAACCGGCGCGCAAATTGATGGATGCCAAGCTTTCGGAAGATCCGTCTATTTTCCCGAGCAAAGAAGTGATGGACAAGAGCTTCGTGATTTCACCGAAACCGCCTGAAACCAGCAAATTAAGCGTGCGTTTGTGGCAAGGTTTGAAAGCCGGCCAATAAATTGAGATTTTAATAAAAAGGCCGCCTGAAACATTGTGTTTCAGACGGCCTTTTCGTTTAACAATCAAAAATCAAAACCAATAGCTGAGGCCTTTGTCAAACTTCAGAGTTGAGCACAGTTCAAAGTTAGAGCAGCACAGAAAGCGCAGACATATCATCTAGATAGGCAAGCCTTCGGCAGGGTATAACGAAGAAATGTGTCAAAGATGGGGGTTTTGCAAAGGTCTCGGACTAGCTTTTTCAGACACCCTTACATTGCGCCGTAATTCGGCCCGCTTGCCCCTTCCGGACAATTCCATACGATATTTTGCGTCGGGTCTTTAATATCACAGGTTTTGCAATGTACACAGTTGGATGCGTTGATTTGCAATTGCGGTGCGCCGTTTTCTTCCACGATTTCATACACCGCCGCCGGACAATAACGCGTTTCCGGTGAAGCATATTCTTTGTGATTGATGTCGATCATCACTTGCGGATTTTTCAAGGTCAGATGGCTCGGCTGGTTTTCTTCGTGCGCGATGTTGGCCAGAAACACGCTGCTCAAGCGGTCGAAGGTCAACACGCCGTCGGGTTTCGGATAAACAATCGGTTTGCACGCAGCGGCTTTTTTCAGTTGGTCGTGGTCTTTGCCGTGGTGTTTAAAGGTAAACGGCAGACGGCCTTTGAAAAACAATTGCTCCATCCCGGTGTACATCACGCCGAACAGTAAGCCCCATTGGAATGAGGGGCGCACATTACGCGCGGCATAAAGCTCAGTATGCGCCCAGCTTTGATCGAACAAGGCACGGTATTGCACTGCCTCTTTACCCTGTTCTACGTTTTCTACCTCTTCCAGATTATCCAAAATCGGGAACACGGCTTCAGCAGCCAGCAAGCCTGATTTCATGGCGGTATGAATGCCTTTAATGCGCGGCATGTTTAAGAAACCGGCTGCATCGCCAACCAATGCGCCACCGTTAAACGAGAGCTTCGGAATGCTTTGATAACCGCCCTCAACCAAGGCGCGCGCGCCGTATTCGATGCGGCGGCCGCCGGCAAAGGTGTCGCGAATCGCCGGGTGTGTTTTGAAACGTTGGAATTCTTCAAACGGCGACAGATAGGGATTTTGGTAATCCAAGCCGACCACGAAACCGACGGCAACTTTATTGTCGTCTAAATGATAAAGGAACGACCCACCGTAAGTTTGGGTGTCGAGTGGCCAACCGCTGCTGTGCAACACCAAGCCTTGTTGGTGTTTTTCAGGTGCGACTTCCCAAATTTCTTTAATGCCGATGCCGTAGGTTTGCGCATCGCAGGCTTTATCGAGACCGAAACGCTTAATGATTTGTTCACTCAATGAGCCACGGCAACCTTCGGCAAACAGCGTTTGCTGTGCCCAAAGTTCCATGCCCGGCTGGAAATTATCGGTCGGCTCACCGTCTTTACCCACGCCCATGTTGCCGGTGGCAATGCCTTTCACCGAACCGTCGGCATGATAGAGAATTTCCGACACGGCAAAGCCCGGGTAGATTTCTACGCCGAGTTCTTCAGCCTGCTCGCCTAACCAGCGCACCAATTCACCCAAGCTGATGATGTAATTGCCGTGATTGTCGAAATTGGGGGTAACCGGCAGCGGAATAGCGTGTTTTTCGGTCAAGAATAACACTTTGTCTCGCGTCACTTCCACCCGCAACGGTGCGCCGCGCTCTTTCCAATCAGGCAGCAATTCTGATAAGGCAATCGGGTCAATCACCGCGCCGGATAAGGTATGCGCACCCAATTCGGACGCTTTTTCCACCACACACACGCTGATTTCGCGCCCGGCGGCTTGGGCAAGCTGCTTGAGTTTGATGGCGGCCGACAATCCTGCCGGACCTGCACCTACAATCACAACATCGTATTGCATACTGTCGCGTTCAATGGTTTCTATCATGGTTGATTCCTGATTTTAGATTGTATATAGATTTTTAATATATTATACAGTCGTATCATATTGTTACCAAACGTTACAAGGCCGTCTGAAAACACGGAACGGTTTTAGACGGCCTTGTCTTATTACGTTATCAAGCCATTATTTTTTCATGGCATCGGTCATGATTTTGACGTTGTAGCGGTACATGCCGACATAAGTGTTGGCAGGCGCGTTGCCCAAGGCATCGGAATACAAGTGACCGCTGGCTTTCACGCCGGTTTCTTTGGCGATGCGGTCAATCATGCGCGTGTCTTTGATGTTTTCGGTGAACACGGCTTTAATGCCTTCTCGTTTGATTTGGCGGATAATCGAAGCCACCGCTTTGGCCGATGGTTCTGCCGCACTGCTCACGCCTTGCGGGGCGATGAAATTGACGTTGTAACGTTTGGCCATATAGGCAAATGCGTTATGACCGGTCAACACTTTGCGTTTACCGGCCGGCACACTGTTAAACGCGGCTTGGGTGTCGCTGTGTAATTTTTTCAGTTGGTTTTGATAAGCAGTTAAACGTTGCTCGTAATAGGCTTTACCGGCCGGATCGGCTTTAACCAGTGCCTCGGAAACGTTTTTCGCGTATGTCACCATCAATACAGGGTCGGTCCAAACATGCGGATCGAATTCGCCGTGGTCATGGTGGTGGCCATCACCCTCACCGTGATGATGATGGCCGCCTTCCTGTGCTTTCAATGGCTGAATGCCTTTGGCCGCTTCGGCAAACGGTACTTTGCTCTGCTGCACGGCGCGATGCACATCAGCACCTTCCAAACCCAAGCCGTTGAGCAATACCAGTTTCGCCGAACGGATTTTTTTTACGTCGCCGCTGGTCATGTGATAAGCATGCGAATCTTGGTTAGGGCCGACCAAATTAGTCACCGCCACACGCTCGCCGCCAACCTGCTTGGCCACATCACCCAAAATGCTGAAGCTGGCCACCACCGGCAAAGGCGCCGCATAAGCCGCACCGGACAACAACGCCGCAAACACACCCAATTTCCATTGTTTCATGTTTTATTCCTTTTGATATAACGTAACATTTCAACCATTTTAAAACAGCCTGCCCGGTTAGACAAGCAGGCCGTCTGAAAATTTAACCGACTTTGTGGCGGCGGCGTTTGAGCCATTTGGTTAGCACACCACCCTCCCAGCCGAACACCACCGAGAACGCATACAACACGCCGCAGCACAAAATAATCGCCGGCCCCGACGGGATTTCGATGTGATAAGAAAACAGCAAACCGGCAAAACCGCACAGCAGCGCAATCAAAGCCGCCATCGAAATCATCATGCCCATGCTTTTCGCCCACAACCGCGAGGTAATCGCCGGCAACATCATCAGGCCGACCGACATCAGCGTGCCGAGCGCTTGGAAACCGGCGACCATGTTCATCACCACCAGCACCAAAAACAGCACATGCCAAAAGCCGCCCTTGCCGTTGACCGCCTTTAAAAACAGCGGGTCAATGCTTTCCAACACCAGAGGCCGGTAAATCACCGCCAACGCCAGCGCGGTAATCGACGCAGCTGCCGCAATCAGCGTCAAAGCAGCCACGTCCACAGCCAACACCGAGCCGAACAGCAAATGCAGCAAATCGACGCTGTCGCCGTTTTTACTCACCAACACTACGCCGATGGCCAAGCTGCTTAAGTAAAAAGCCGCAAAGTTGGCATCTTCTTTCAGTGTGGTAAAGCGGCTTACCAACCCGGCCAGCAAAGCCATCAGCAAACCGGCCACAAAGCCGCCGATGCTCATTGCAGGCAGGCTCAATCCGGCAAACATATAGCCGATCGCCGCACCGGGCAACACGGCATGACCCAAGGCATCGCCGACCAAACTCATGCGGCGCATCACCAAAAACACGCCTACCGGCGCGGCGCTCAAAGCCAAGCAGAAAACCGATGCCAGCGCATAGCGCATGAAATCGAATTCGACAAAAGGCTTGATGAATAATTCTTGAATATTCATGATGGATTTCTATGATAGGCCGTCTGAACATTGATGTTTTCAGACGGCCTGAATATTGAGATAGGGTTTCAAACGTTTGATTTATAGTCGTTTAAAATAGAAATAAAACAAGCTGGCAATGGCTGCCGTATACGTCCGGTACATAAGGGAGCTAGGTAACGCTGTATTATTTTTATTTTAAACGACTATATTTATTTGAGGCCGTCTGAAACATTATGCCTCGCACCAATCGGCCGGTTCTTGCTGCTGCATAGCGGCGTTGGCTTGCAGCAAATATTCATCGGCCAACACGCTTTCCGTGGCACCGGCGGCAATTTTTTCCCGCGCAATCAGCAAGGTTTCAGGAAAATACGCGCGCACTTGTTCATAATCGTGCAACACCGCAATCACCGCTTGGCCGCTTTGCTGACAGCGGCGCAATACGTCCAACAAGGCATAAGTGGTGCGGGCATCGATGTGGTTAAACGGCTCGTCCAGCAGCAAAAATTTGGCATTTTGCGCCAACATGCGGGCAAACAACACGCGCTGGAATTGGCCGTTGGACAAATGCGCGATGCTGCGGCGGGCAAACTCCTGCATTTCCACGCGCTCGAGCGCCTCATACACCCGTTTGCGCTGCGCTGCGTTTACCCGGCCGAAAAATCCGATTTCATACCACAAGCCCATCGCCGCCAATTCAAACACGGTCATCGGCTGCGTGCGGTCAACTTCGGCCTGCTGCGGCAGATAAGCGATGTCTTTGCGCTGTAAACCCGCCCAATATACTGCGCCGGTTTCTGCTTTTTCCAAACCCATTACTGCTTTCAACAGCGTAGATTTGCCTGCACCATTGGGGCCGAAAACCGCCCACATGCCGTTATCGGGAAACTCCATCGACACATGATGCACCGCCGGACGGCGTTGATAGCTGACAGTTAAATTATCGACGACAATACTCATGTACCGACCGCCCAAAAATAAATGCCCCACAGTGCGCCGAGTGCGGCCAGCGCAATCAGCAACCGTTGGAACAATCCGGTTAATAAAATCGAATTCATGGCCAACCCAATGTTTTCAGGCGGCCTCTGACAGGCCGTCTGAAATAAATAGAAAGTTGTTAATGATACTGTATAACAGTATGTTTGTAAATCCGATTGTCCCGCTACAAATCACTACATGATTTGGGTTAAAATACGCCCTTTCACAACCTACACTCAAAAGCGCGCCCATGTCCGCCCCCTTGCTCAATGAAAAATTAAACACCGAAACCGCCCGCATCGCATGGGCGGAATTACAGCCCCATTTCGCCCGCGGTGCTGCGGTTTATGTGGCACCCGATTTGGATTTGATTGAAATCGCGCGCTATGTTGCCGACGATGCCGCCGTCAAATTGCAGCCCTTGATGGCAGACGGCAAATTCGGCGTGGTCAGCGAAGACCAAGCACGCGTGTTTTATGCCGACAATCAGGAAATGTGGGCGGTGGTGGTCGCGCCGTGGGTGTTGGTACAACCCGTGGTTGAGGCCGTCTGAACGTATCATCGTTGCGTTTTTAGTTTTAACTCATTTTCTTTTTGATTGATATTTTCAGACGGCCTGACTATTCTGTTTGGCCGTCTGAAACATTCAAGCTCTCCACCAACCGGTGTTTCGATTCATTTTTCCGCCTGGTCATTCACACATCAAAGCCTTATAATCCGCTTGTTATCAGCCACCCTTGCGGGATTCGTCATGACATCAAACAAACTTTCCACCGCCGCCAGCGGCCTGATTTGGTTCGGCGCGGCGGTTTCCCTGAGTGAAATCCTAACCGGCACATTTCTCGCACCGTTGGGCTGGGAACGCGGTGTGCAGGCGGTGATTCTCAGCCACATTATTGGCTGTTCGTTATTTTTCTGTGCAGCATTAATCGGTGCGCAAACCGGCAAAAGCGCGATGGAAACGGTTCAACGTTCATTCAGCATTCGCGGCTCGGTATTGTTTTCCAGTGCCAACGTGCTGCAACTCATCGGCTGGACGGCAATTATGATTTACACCGGCGCGCAAATTGCGGCGGCATTAAGTGATTCGCTGTGGGGCTTCGGCTCACCGGCGGTTTGGGGAATATTTGTCGGCCTGCTGATTGTCGGTTGGCTGTACCGCGGCGGCAGTGATGTGGGTTTATTGAAAAAAATCTCGCTGGGCTTGATGTTGTTGGTAACGCTATGGCTAAGCACGCGCGTGTTCGGCAACACCGGCGGCATGCAAACGGTTGAGGGGCACATATCATTCGGTTTGGCAGTAGAGCTTTCTGCCGTCATGCCTTTGTCTTGGCTGCCACTGGTGGCCGACTACACCCGCCGCGCCGCCACCCCGAAAGCCGCCACCATTGCGGCGGCTTTGGCGTATTTTGTAACCAGTACATGGATGTATTTATTGGGCTTGGGTGCAGTATTATTTTTGCAGGAATCGGATATTGCCAAGATTTTCTTGATGGCCGGTATCGGCATCGGCGGCGTGTTGGTGGTGATTTTATCGACCGTCACCACCACGTATTTGGATGCCTATTCCGCCGGCGTGAGCAGCAAAACCATTTTCAGCAAAGCCAATGAAATCCACGTCGGCGCGGCAGTGACTGTTATCGGCACCATCTTGGCCATTACCTTACCCGTCACCCGATTTGAAAGCTTTTTACTGATGATTGGCTCGGTATTCGCGCCGATGGTGGCAATTTTGATTGCCGACTATTTTGTGCTGAAACACGACACTTCACAGCATGAATTTGATTTTGTCGGCTTAGGCTTATGGTTGGCCGGTTTTCTGCTGTACCGCAATTTTTTAACCGATGAAACACCGCTGGGCATTACTTTTCCGGTAATGGCGGTGATTTTTGTGGTGACGATTATTGTACGCAAATTGATTATGTGCGCGTGGGCGTGACGGCAAAATAAAACCATTCCAAATACCCCAAAGCCGTCTTCTGAATGATTTGTTTTCAGACGCCCTGAGAGCTTTGCACTATCCCTATTTTTGGCACTTCTTCGTTGCACGCCGCTCGAAAGTTTGCCTATCTTCATGATATGTCTTCGCTTTCTGTACTGCTACAACGTCGAACTGCACTCAAATCCAGGGTTTTGCAAAAGTCTCGGCCTATTTATTTCCTCATCCACTAAACATAAAAAATACAAAAAGGATAACAAAAGGCCGTCTGAAACATTTCCGTTTCAGACGGCCTTTTCATCCATCACATTAATCAGTGTGGCAACTCGCCGTTTTTGACTTTTTGTTTAAAATCAAGGGTTTCGCTGACAATCACTTTAGATAACAGCAACAAAGCAATCAAGTTTGGAATCGCCATCAGGCCGTTGAAGGTGTCGGCGGCCAACCAAACCAAATCCAAGCTCAATACGGTGCCGAGCATCACGGTGGCAACATAGAACACGCGGTAAATATTGGCAAAGCCATCGCCGAATACATAAGTCGCGCATTTTTCACCGTAGTAACACCAGCCCAAAATGGTTGAGTATGCGAAGAAAATCAAACCGATGGTCACAATCCAACCGCCCACACCCGGCAGTAATTGCTGGAAAGTTACGGTAGTCAGGGCAGCACCGCTCAACTCCGGTTTCACAAACTCATCACCTGCACCCATCAATCCCATTACCAACACGATGCCGGTAATCGAACACACCACAATGGTATCCAAGAAGGTTCCGGTCATCGACACCAAAGCTTGGCGCACAGGATGGTCGGTTTTGGCCGCTGCCGCCGCAATCGGCGCCGAGCCCATACCGGCTTCATTCGAGAACACACCACGCGCCACACCGTAACGGATCACCATGCCGAGCGCACCACCGGCCACTGCCTCACCGGTAAAAGCATCACGAAAAATCAAGCCGATTGCAGGCGCAACCATATCCAAGTGCATCAGGATAATCAACAAACCACCCAACACATAAAATACCGCCATCACCGGCACAATCACCGAAGCTGCTTTAGCAATACCGCGGATACCACCCAATACTACAATCACAGTCAGCAAGGTCAGTACTGCACCGGTTAGGCTAGGTGTGATATTAAAACTGGTTTGCACCGCTTGGGCTACTGAGTTTGACTGCACCGAGCTGCCGATACCGAACGATGCGAATGTGCCGAACAGCGCAAAGGCATAGGCCATCCACTTCCATTTGCTGCCTAAGCCTTTTTCGATGTAATACATCGGACCGCCGGACATCTCGCCTTTACTGCTCTGCACACGATATTTTACCGCCAACACACCTTCGCCATATTTGGCGGCCATACCGAAAATTGCGGTAATCCACATCCAAAATACTGCGCCCGGACCACCGACCACCACTGCAGTGGCCACACCGGCGATATTACCGGTACCGATAGTGGCGGATAAAGCCGTCATCAACGCACCGAAGTGGGAAATGTCGCCTTCATGGTCTTGACCGCCTTTTTTAGAATGCGGGCGGAACGCTTGTTTTAATGCGTAGCTCAGCATGCTGAATTGCAAGCCTTTGAGCATAAACGTCAGCACTACGCCGGTGCCGACCAGCAATACCAACATAACCGGCCCCCAGACCCATCCACTGACTACATCGAAGAATGATTTCAATGCCTCCAGCAACATCTCTCCTTTGTCATTTTTGTTAAGGTAGATTTATTTCAGCATAAAACGTTAATTTTTGCAATGTTATGTACGCAACTTATTATCGCCAATCAGGAATGATTTTGGCTTTCAACCAGCTAAATTATTATTTTGAAATAAAAAATAAAATACCAAAATTATGCTAATTTTTGCCAAACTTACTGCATAATTTAAAAATTTATATTGAAATACGCAACAAATTATCAAAAAAATGCCGTCTGATATTATTTCAGACGGCATTTCAATATAATTATTGCAAGGTAAAACCGGCTTTAAAATCCAGTTTCGGCACACCGACAATAAAGCGTTTGCCAATACTGTTTTCAAATTCATACGCGCCTTCAATGCTGCCCCAAGGCGTACTGATTTGCGAACCGCTGTTGTATTCGTATTCTTCACCCGGATATAAAACCGGCTGCTCTTCGACCAAGCCCGGATGACCGACTGACTCGGTTTCGCCATGGCCGTCAGTGATTTCCCAGAAACGCTGACGCAAGGTTACCACCTCGTCGCTACGATTACAGATCGTAATCACATAGTTGAACGCATAACGGTCGCGATAGACATCGCTTTGCCCAGCCACATAGCGTGACTGTACATTGATTTCAATTTGATTCATGTTGTTTACCCCGTATGGTAATATTTTTTTAGTGAGTTTTATAAAAAGCCATCATCTTGATGACGTGCATTTTGCCGAGATATGCTTCCGGTCAAAATGTCGGATTGTTTACACAATCCATGCCGTGATATGCAAAATAATCAAAGTCATGAATGCCGCGATGATATCGTCCAGCATAATGCCCAAACCGCCGTGAACGCGGGCATCAAACCATTTGATCGGCCAAGGTTTAATAGCATCAAACAAACGGAACACGACAAATGCCGCCAACCACCAGTGCCATTTAAACGGCACAAACGCTAAAATCAGCAGCATGGCGACAATTTCGTCCCACACAATACCGCCGTAATCCTGAATACCCAATTCTTTTTCAGTATGATTGCAAATCTGGATACCCCAAACAAACAGACCCAAGCAAATCAAGGCCAGCCACCAGCCGGTAATGCCCGACAAAGATAGTATAAACGCAATGGGCAAGGCCGAAAGCGTGCCGAATGTGCCCGGTGCAGCCGGTGCCAGGCCACTGCCGAAACCGAATGCCAGAAAGCACAACGGTTTTTGTTTCAACCATAAAAACGTTGGTTTAAAATCAGCCAAAATGATCAAATCCTAAAGAAATTAATGCAATTTCCGTGCCGTCTGAAACGGAGTTTACCACTTTCAGACGACCTGTATCCGTAATTTTACCGATGCGTGTAATCGGTGTGTCACTTTTTTGCGCAGCAGCCAATAATGCTTCACGATAATTTTGCGGCGCAGTAAACACCAACTCATAATCATCGCCACCAGCTAAGGTGTATTGCAACCATTGTTCACGAGGCAATACTGCTTTTAATGACGGCAAAGTCGGCACCTCATCTGCCCAAATTTCCGCACCGACATTCGAAGCAGCCAAAATATGGCCGATATCCTGAGCCAGACCGTCTGAAACATCTTGCGCGGCATGCGCCACATTCAATATCGCCTGCCCCAACGCCACACGCGGCATAGGTCTGAGCAATTCTGCTTCACACTGCTGAAAAATTTCAGATGGCAAATCGCATTGTTTCAACACACAATTCAAAGCCGAAGCGGCCAAGCCGATTTTTCCGGAAACCCAAATATCGTCGCCGACTTTTGCTGCATCACGCCGCAAAGCCTGCCCTTGCGGCAACTCACCGATAATTGTGACATTAAAAACCAAATCACCACGGGTAGTATCACCACCGATTAAGGTAACACCAAAGCGTTGCGCCAAATCAAAAAAACTGTTGCAAAAACGACGCAACCAATCTTCATCCAATTCACGCAAGCCGGCGCTTAACAAAGCCCATTTTGGTTTTGCGCCCATCGCCGCCATGTCCGAAATATTGACCGCTAATACCTTCCACGCCAAATTTTCGGGCGTAATACTTTCGAAAAAGTGCTTTTTTTTCAAAAGCATATCCGCACTAAAACATAAATCACACCCGGCCTGAGGACGTACAATCGCCGCATCATCGCCAATACCCAGTACAACTTGATGGTCTTGCTGCTGGTTTTGCAGGTATTTTCGAATAAAATCAAATTCCGTCATTTAGACTTCCCAAAAAAGTAAACCACATTATAAAAATGGAAACAACTCTAACCATGTGTTAAAAAATAATTTTTATACAAATGATTGAATTATTTAATCTATCTTATCATTTTATCGCAAAGTCAATTGCCTGCGTCGCCAGTTAATCAGATCAAACCATGCCGTTTATGATTCAGACTGCCTGAAATCAATATAAACCCAATTTACCATCAGTATCGCCAGCAATAAAAAAATAAAAAAACCCCGCCAACTGAACTGCACCCCAAAAGTTGGACACCATCCCCAACTTATGAGGTGCAGTTTTTTTATGGCAAAGTATTCAAACGGATTCAAGTTGCAAGTAGTAAACTACTATTTAGAGGGACATGGTGAAAAACATACAGCCAAAGTTTTTTGCTTAGGCCATGCTGCCGTACGCAAACGGGCAACCCGTTATGTTCTTCATGGAGGGGACGGCATCAACCGATGG
>NZ_JBHSPY010000037.1:0-23956 GCF_042658245.1 Neisseria weixii | reverse complement strand
TTAAATTTTAGATTTTGCGTTTTTTTGTCATGGATAAACTACAGGGAAGCTATGACAAAAAAACGCAAAACTATGACAAAACGCGCGCTACCTTACACACGCCATGCCAACCGTGCGCCTGTACGGCTTTCATCAGCTCCACCGAATAATGGCTGCGGCTGCTGCCTTCTAAGCCGTGAAACAACACCAGCAAAGGGGCAACGGGGTCGGCAGCATCGACAAAATCATAGGCAATCTGCGTTTGGCCGGTGCTGTCGGGCAGCAACTCGCGGCGGTAAAGCGGCGGTTTGCCTTGCAGGGTTTTGGCGAAAATGGTTTCGGCGTTGCCGTTATGCAGCCAAAACGGGGTATTCGGGGGCGCAAAATGTTTCATTGGACAAAACGTTTCCGGAAAAAGCAATAATACAAGGCCAGCGTGGTGAGCACACCGTTGGTCCAGCCGACCCACACGTCAGTCGGGTAATGCACGCCCAAATACATGCGCGAATAGCCCATCAACAAGGCAAAGCAAATGCCTGCCAACAAGATAATGCCGCGATGGCGCGAACGCATACAGAGCAAGAAAGTGATGGTTGCCAAGGCAGCGGAAAAAGTGCTGTGGCCGCTGGGAAACGAGCTGTTGGTCTCGGCGATGATGCGCGGCCAAAATTCAGGGCGCGGGCGTGATATGAAAAATTTGACCGCCAGCATAATCAGCGTCGGCAGCAGGGTGCTTAAGCCGATAAACAGGCCGTAATCGCGCCTTCCGCTGAGCAGCAGCCACACCACCAGCAAGGCAATCACCGGCACCGCCAGCGAAGTTTTGCCGGCATAGTGCATCACGCCGGCAATCGGGGTAAACCATTCGCCGGTGTGGGTGTGAATCCACATCATGAGCAGTTCTTCAAAAGCGAAACGGTGGCCGGCAATGACATGAGCCGCGATGATGCCCGCCAAGACCAATAATGCGACACAGACAACCAGGATAAGGGTAGGGCGGACGGTGTGCGGGGGAGGAGCTTGGAAATTCATTGAAATGCTTGAAATCTCGATAATTCGGTATGTTGGTAAAGGGGAAGCTATAAAAATCCCGATATTGATAGTTTATTGCATTGGTTTTTGATAATTATTGCTTTTTTCTGATTGGAAAAGCAGGTAAAAGCTACGGCTTTGCCATACAAAACTTGCTATTCTGTCATTAAAAGGGTATGGGACACAATGCCGTCCCGAACACACAAACCATTGCCGTGCAGTTCAGGCGGCATATAACAAGGCGTCAAGCGTTAAGGTAAAAAACCGCAAACGCCGTTTTACCTAGCATACGGAGGTTATCATGCCAGTCTTCTTTTTAAATGTGATTATGGTCATCGGCTTCGCATCGCTGGCAACGCTGGCGGCGTTGTGGGTCAGCGAGCCGGATTTGTAACTCAGTCTTTTATTTGATTCAAAAAGGCCGTCTGAAATATTGGTTTTCAGACGGCCTTTTGCCGCCCAATTATTTTTCAAACAGTATCTTTCAGTTCTGCCCCCAAATCACGCAAATGCTGCAACACATCCGCCCACGCCGTATCCAGCAGCGCACAAGCCGATCCTTCGGCCTTAATGCCGAAATCAATATGCGAATGCACGCGCCGGCCGTTACCGTCGGTGCGCGCCACCGTGGGCAGACTGTACGAGCGCACGCCGGGATAAGTTTGCTCGATGTATTCCATCAGCGGCGTCAGGCGCGATTCGGGCTGGCCGAATACATACACGCTGCGAAAACCGCTTTCTATCTGATTGAAGCGCTCGGCGTAATAGGTATCCAATACCCATTCGGCCATCGGATGTGCCATCACCGGAAAACCGGGAAAAAAATAATGCTCCCGAATCGAAAAACCGGCGATGTTGTTGAACGAATTTGGCACCGGTTCCGCGCCTTCGGGAAAATCGGCCATATTGAGCCGCTGCGCGTGTTCGGCCGAATCGAGCAGTTCGCTGCGCTGGAGTGTCACGCCTTCGATGTTTTTCGCTGCTTCAGGGTGGCGTATTAACGGGAGGTCCAACGCCGCTGCCGCCGCTTGGCGCGTGTGGTCGTCGGGGGTCGCACCGATGCCGCCGGTCACAAAGGTCGGCATGCCGTCTGAAAAACTGCGCTGAAGCTGGCGCACCAGCAATTCAGGCTCATCCGGCAGATACTGCACCTGATTGAGCTTGAGGCCGCGCGATTCCAACAAAGATTTGAAAAAAGCAAAATGCTTGTCTATCCGCGTGCCGTGCAGGATTTCGTCGCCGATGATGATGAGGTTGAATAAATGTTGTCGCTCTTTCATAATTTTTCTCTCCAGAGGCCGTCTGAACGTTTTTTCAGACGGCATGAGTATTCAATCTAAAAGGAAAATGATGCGTGAATATCGGTTAAAGCAGCCGCTGAATGTGTGGGACAGTTTGGAAACTGCATGCTATGCCGCCTTCGGTTTGCTGCTGTTGCTGACGGAAAACAGCTGGGGCATGTTAATCGGTTTGGCCTTGTTTGCCATGGCCGCATGGACGATATGGCGTGATTTCGACAAACGTTGCCGTGAAATTGTGTTTTCAGACGGCCAGATTGAGCAAGTCAGCCGGCGCGGCAGAGAAGCCTTGGAGGTGGCGGATTTTTGCGGCGCAGCAACATTTAGCGACACGCAGCGCGGCAGAGTCGGCAATGTGTATCAGACTGCGCTGGGTCCTACAAACCACCTTGCTCAGCCATTGCTGCTGCACACAGTCGTACAATCGTTTACACATTTGCCGGCGCAGCCGCCGCAAGCTGCTGATCAAGTTCGCCGACAGATTGCGGAAATCTCAGGTTTGCATGATTTTGGCGATGTGGGTGCCGCAACTTTGTCGGAGCTATACGCCAAATGCTGTTTTTTAAAATGAAAGGAGGGCGGTTTGTTTAGAAAATCCGCTTTTTCAGGCGGCCTAAACTGGATTATCTGCCGTATTTATAAGATAATAAACCCAATTTTACAAAGCGGGCAGCCGTGCCCATTTATTTTTAGTCTGACAGGATTTTTTATGAGCCAAAATCATACCATTTTACAGTCGCTGCCGACCGGCCAAAAAGTCGGCATCGCCTTTTCCGGCGGCCTGGATACTTCGGCCGCGTTATTGTGGATGAAACTGAAAGGCGCGCTGCCTTACGCCTACACCGCCAACTTGGGTCAGCCTGACGAAGACGATTACAACGCCATTCCGAAAAAAGCGCTGGAATACGGTGCAGAAGCCGCCCGCCTGATCGACTGCCGCGCGCAATTGGCGCACGAAGGTATTGCTGCGATTCAGTGCGGCGCGTTCCACGTTTCCACCGGCGGCATCACTTATTTCAACACCACGCCGCTGGGCCGGGCCGTGACCGGTACCATGCTGGTGTCGGCGATGAAAGAAGACGATGTCAACATTTGGGGCGACGGTTCGACCTACAAAGGCAATGACATCGAGCGTTTTTACCGCTATGGCTTAGTTACCAACCCGAATTTGAAAATCTACAAGCCTTGGCTCGACCAGCAGTTCATCGATGAATTGGGCGGCCGCCAGGAAATGAGCGAGTTTTTAATCGCCAACGGCTTTGATTACAAAATGTCGGTAGAAAAAGCCTATTCCACCGACAGCAACATGCTCGGCGCCACCCACGAAGCCAAAGATTTGGAATTTTTGAACAGCGGCATCAAAATCGTCAAACCGATTATGGGTGTGGCTTTCTGGGACGAAAGCGTCGAAGTGAAGCCGGAAGAAGTGAGCGTGCGCTTTGAAGAAGGCGTACCGGTAGCCTTAAACGGCAAAGAATACGCCGATCCGGTGGAATTGTTCTTGGAAGCCAACCGCATCGGCGGCCGTCACGGCTTGGGCATGAGCGACCAAATCGAAAACCGCATCATCGAAGCCAAATCGCGCGGCATCTACGAAGCCCCCGGCATGGCCTTGCTGCACATCGCCTACGAGCGCCTGCTCACCGGCATCCACAATGAAGACACCATCGAGCAATACCGCATCAACGGCCTTCGCCTCGGCCGCCTGCTGTATCAAGGCCGCTGGTTTGACAGCCAAGCCCTGATGCTGCGCGAAACCGCCCAACGCTGGGTGGCCAAAGCCATCACCGGCGAAGTAACCCTCGAACTGCGCCGCGGTAACGACTACTCGATTCTGAATACCGAGTCGCCAAACCTGACCTACCAAGCAGAACGCCTGAGCATGGAAAAAGTGGAAGATGCCGCGTTCACCCCGCTCGACCGCATCGGCCAATTGACCATGCGCAATTTGGACATCGCCGATACCCGCGCCAAATTGGGCATCTACTCGCAAACCGGTTTGCTGCAATTGGGCGAAGGTTCGGTATTGCCGCAATTGGGCGAGAAAAAATAATTCAGTTGATTTGAGCTGATTGAATGATCAAGGCCGTCTGAAACACACGTTTTCAGACGGCCTTACTTTTGTAAAACTTCATCAGCAGCAATAGAAATCTTTAAAGCCGTCATTCCCGTGCAGGTGGGAATCCATCTTGGTATTTAAGAAACCTATTTATTTAATAGTTTGTTATGCTGAAAAATGGATTCCCGCCTGCGCGGGAATGACGGCTGTCGTTGTGTACACCGATTTGTGAAAGTATTTGGCGGAGGGCTCAACCTTTTATAAAGACAGAACTTACCCCTGATTCTTCCACGTCAAGGCCAAATCATACAGCACCTTTTTGCTCTCGCCGGTAATCTTCGCCGCCAAATCGGCGGCTTGTTTGGTCGGCAGTTCGTCGGCCAAGACTTTCATGACGTTTTGCGCGTGTTCGGGCAAATCGCTGCTTTTTTCCTTAACGGCCGGATGCAGAACCAACACCATTTCGCCGCGGGTTTGGTTGCTGTCTGCCTGTAAGGCCGTCTGAATTTCGCTGACCGTGCCGCTGAGGAAGGTTTCAAAGGTTTTGGTGATTTCGCGCGCCAACACCAATTCGCGCTCAGGGAACAGGGCGGCCATGTCGGCCAGCGCGGCTTCGATGCGGTGCGGTGTTTCAAACATCACAATCGGGTAATCGGCTTCTGCCCATTTGGCCAACAGTTTCTGCCGTTCGCCCGATTTCGGCGGCAAAAAGCCGTTGAAATAGAAATTCGGCTCGCTCACCCCGGCGGCGCTGAGTGCGCCCATCACTGCGCTGGCGCCGACCACCGGCACCACTTTATAGCCGGCTTGGCGCACGCGTTGGGCCAGTTTCGCACCGGGGTCGCACACGGCAGGCGTGCCCGCATCGGATACTTGCGCCACCATCAGGCCGTCTGAAAGGTACCGGATGATTTTATCGGCCATGTGCTGCTCGTTTTGCTCGCGCACGCTGATGAGTTTGCCCTGTATGCCGTAGGCGCTCAATAATTGGGCGGTCACGCGCGTGTCTTCGGCGCAGATGATGTCGGCGGTTTTCAATACGGCCAAGGCGCGCAGGGTAATGTCGGCCAAATTGCCGATGGGGGTGGCGACCACGTATAATGTTTGCGCGCTCAGGCTGTCGCAGGCTTTTTGATGGTGTTTTTGAATCATGATGTTATGCGGCTTTGAATGCCGTCTGAAGGAAAGTGCGTTCATTATATAATAAGGGGAACAAGATATGCGTTTAAACCACAAACAGGGCGCGGCAGGCGAAGATGCGGCGCTGGCTTTTTTGCAGCAGCAGGGCTGCCGGCTGGTGGCGCGCAACTGGCATTGTCCGTATGGAGAAATCGACCTGATTGTCAAAAACGGTAACATGATTCTGTTTGTTGAAGTAAAATACCGCAAAAACTGGCAATTCGGCGGGGCGGCCTACAGTATTTCTTCGTCCAAATTATTGAAATTGCAACGAAGTGTAGAGTATTATCTGCAACAACACGGCCTGAATCACGCGCCATGCCGCTTGGATGCGGTGCTGATTCAGGGAAGCCAACCGCCCGAATGGGTGCAAAACATCACAGGTTGATTGATTAGATGACGACATTACAAGAGCGCGTGGCGGCGCATTTTAGCGAAAGTATCGAAGCCAAACGGCAGGCGGCGCAAGTGTTGGCCGAGCCGGCCGCAGAAGCCGCGCAATTGCTGCTGCAATGCTTGATGAACGACGGTAAAATTTTGGTGTGCGGCAACGGCGGTTCGGCTGCCGATGCGCAACATTTTGCCGCCGAGATGACCGGCCGTTTTGAAAAAGAACGCATGGAATTGGCGGCCGTGGCGCTCACCACCGACACTTCCGCACTCACCGCCATCGGCAACGATTACGGCTTCGATCATATTTTCAGCAAACAGGTGCGCGCTTTGGGCCGCTCCGGTGATGTGTTGATCGGGATTTCCACTTCGGGTAATTCCGGCAACGTCATCGAAGCGATGAAAGCGGCGCACGAGCGCGACATGCATGTCATTGCCATGACCGGCCGTGACGGCGGCAAAATGGCGGCCATGCTGAAAGACAACGATGTGTTGCTCAACGTGCCGCACCCGCGTACCGCCCGCATTCAGGAAAACCATATCCTGCTGATTCACGCGATGTGTGACTGCATCGACACCATGCTGCTCGAAGGCATGTGATTTCTGTTCAGACGGCCTCATTAAAAAGGCCGTCTGAAACCTGTTTGACATCATCCGAAAGGACGTTTATGAACAAACCATTCAAAACTTTATTGGCAGCGGCTTTGTTGGCAGCAACTTTGAGCGGCTGCGTCAGCGCTGTGGTCGGCGGCGCGGCTGTCGGCACCAAATCTGCGGTTGACCGCCGCACCACCGGCGCACAGGCCGACGACAATGTGATGGCTTTGCGTGTCGAGCAAACCGCATTGTCTTACCTGCGCCAAAACAACCAAACCGCTGATTACCAACCTAAAATCAATGTGGTCAGCTACAACCGCCGTTTGTTGTTGCTGGGTCAGGTAGCCACCGAAGGCGAAAAACGTTTTGTCGAACAAATCGCCCGTTCCGAACAGGCTGCGGAAGGCATTTACAACTACATCACTGTAGCCACGCCTAGCCGTACTTTTGGTAACGTCAGCGCCGATACTTGGGGTACATCCAAAGTGCGCGCCACTTTGCTGGGCGTGAGTCCGGCCACCCAAGCACGCACCAAAATCGTCACTTACGACAACGTGACTTATGTGATGGGCATTCTCACGCCTGAAGAGCAGGCGTTGGTTACCCAAAAAGTCAGCACCACACTTGGCGTGCAAAAAGTCGTGACCCTCTATCAAAACTACGTTCCACAATAATAAAGAGGCCGTCTGAAACCGTTCAGACGGCCTTACCGAATCCTTGATTCGCCACACCAACGGACAGTTTCTATTCATGGCAAAACAGCAATTCCAACTCAGACCCAAACATTTAATCACGGCCACCTTGGTTGTGTGCGTTTTGGCCATTATTGTGCTGATTATCGGCGTGCTCGGCACCTTCAAACCGCGCGACGAAGAGCGCCGTCAGGAAGAGCAAGCACAAAAACAGCAACGCGAAGCCAATCGTGTTGAAGTATGGAAACCCAACGGCAGCAACAGTCAGGAAACCGTTATCCTGAACCCTGATGCCGTCAACGCGCCACGCCGTCAAGCAGGCGCACAAAACGCAGCGGATAGCGACGAACAGGCCGCGCGCAACCCATTTATCAATTCTTCGCCGTCACGCAGCCGTGCCGAATCGCGTGAATCGCCGGAGCAACCGCGTCGCGCCCGCCCACGCAGCGACAGCGAAATCAATCGTGCGCGTCCGGCAGAAACCCAGCCGGCCCAGCCGTCGCCATCGCTGCAAAGCCCGACAGTGGCGCCGCCGCGTCCGGCAGAGCAAGCCGTGCCTGTTCAACCCCATAGCGGGCCCAAGCCCGAACCACGTCCCGATCCGAAACCTGAGCCGCGGCCGGCACAGGCACCGCAACCTAAACCGCAGCAAAAAGAAGTCATTGATAATTTGTTCTGATGTGCTTGCGGCCAGCCACAGTTTTAAACCTTTCAGACGGCCTGAGACCTTTGCAAACTCCCCATCTTTGGTACAGCTCTTCGTTATGCGCTGCTCGAAAGCTTGCCTGTCTTGATGATAGGTCTGCGCTTTCTGCCCTGCGCTCACTTGGAACTGTACCTGAATCCGGGAGTTTGCAAAGGTCTCTGCCTAGGGAACGCTTAATATGCGTCCCATGACTAGGCAGTCTGAAAACATGAAGGAATGTATGAAATGATGGATCAAGTTGTAATCAAAACCCCAGAAGAAATCGAGAAAATGCGCGAGCTCGGCCGCTTGGTCGCCGAAGCACTCGATTACATTACCCCGTTTGTCAAACCGGGCATCACCACCAATGAAATCGACAAGCTGGTGTACGACTACCATGTCAATGTGCAAGGCGGCTATCCTGCACCTTTGAATTACGGCAATCCACCGTATCCGAAATCATGCTGTACTTCTGTCAACCATGTCATCTGCCACGGTATTCCGGATGACAAGCCTTTGAAAGAAGGCGATATTCTGAATATCGATTTAACCATTAAAAAAGACGGTTTTCACGGCGATTCCAGCCGCATGTTTACCGTTGGCGAAGTCAAACCGTTTGCCCAACGCCTGATTGACGTGACCCACGAATCGATGATGGCCGGTATCGAAGCAGTGAAGCCGGGCGCAACTTTGGGCGATGTCGGTTATGCCTGCCAGCAGGTGGCTGAGAATGCGGGCTATTCGGTGGTGCAGGAATTCTGCGGACACGGTATCGGCCGCGGTTTCCATGAAGCGCCGCAAGTTTTGCATTATGGCCAAAAAGGCCAAGGTCTGGTGCTCGAGCCGGGCATGATTTTTACCGTTGAACCCATGATTAACCAAGGCAAACGTCATTTGCGTATCCTCCCCGACGGTTGGACCGTGGTAACGAAAGACCGCTCTTTGTCTGCCCAATGGGAACACGAAGTTTTGGTGACCGAAACCGGCTATGAAATCTTGACCATCAGCCCGGCAAGCGGCAAACCATAATTAAATTGTTTAGTTTTGTAAAAATTTTGCGAAGTTTGGATTCATTCTTCAAAATAAAATATTGATTATTATGCAAATTATTTTTTGAAATATTTATGTAAGAAATATTTATTCGGATTATGACGAGTGCAATAAAACTTCTTTCGAATAATCTGTCTAATATATTTGTACGATGGGGTATTCATATAGATCTTATGCTTTAATTTAGTGCAGGCAATGTGTTTGCCTGACTGAGCAAGGTTTTTAGGGATACTGCTAGACTAAATATACGATAAGAAGGAAACCTCATGAAGTCGTTTGAGAAAATTGACAATATCCGCGACATCCGCAAAAAACTCGGTTTAAATCAAATGGACTTTTGGAGCCGCATCGGTGTGACCCAGTCCGGTGGTTCACGTTACGAGTCCGGCCGCAATATGCCTAAGCCGGTACGTGAGCTGTTGCGTCTGGTGCATATCGAACGCGTGGATTTGTCAAAAGTCAACCGCGATGATTTGGCTGTTGCTTCCTTGCTGAAAAACCGCGATCCGGAGCTGTATGCTTCTTTGAAAAAAGAAGCCAAGGCCGACAAAAATAAATAAGCTGTATTGTTTATGGCTGTCGCCAAGCAGAGGTAAACCCGAGGCCGTCTGAAACGCAAATCTCGTTTCAGACGGCCTTTTTGCGTTATAATCAAGCCTATTTCATTTTCGACATCCGCTGCCTTTTGAAGCGTAAACGTTTTATAGTGCAGGGCGGATGTTTTGTCATATTCCCACCAAACAGAATCCATCATGCTAGACAAATACAATCCCGCCGAAATCGAAGGCAAACATTATCAAAACTGGGAAAAACAAGGCTACTTCCAACCCCACATGGATTTGGCCAAGCCCGCATTCTCGATTCAACTGCCGCCGCCGAATGTAACCGGTACGCTGCACATGGGGCACGCGTTCAACCAAACCATTATGGACGGCTTGACACGCTACTACCGCATGAAAGGCTGCAACACCGCCTGGGTTCCCGGCACCGACCACGCCGGTATCGCCACGCAAATCGTGGTTGAGCGGCAATTGGCGGCAGCAAACATTTCACGCCATGATTTGGGCCGTGAAGCCTTCTTGGAAAAAGTATGGGAATGGAAAAACATTTCCGGCGGCACGATTACCGAACAAATGCGCCGCGTCGGCTGCTCGGCTGATTGGTCGCGCGAATACTTCACCATGGACGACGTGCGCGCCGAAACCGTGACCGAAGTGTTTGTGCGCCTGTTTGAACAAGGCCTGATTTACCGCGGCAAACGCTTGGTCAACTGGGATCCGGTGTTGGGCACCGCCGTGTCTGATTTGGAAGTGGAAAGCGTGGAAGAGCAAGGCTCGATGTGGCACATCCGCTATCCGCTGGCCGACACGCCGTCTGAAAGCGTGATTGTTGCTACTACCCGCCCCGAAACGCTGTTGGGCGACGTGGCCGTGGCCGTGAATCCCGAAGACGAACGCTATGCCCATTTCATCGGTAAAGAGCTGGTGTTGCCGCTCACCGGCCGTAAAATTCCGGTGATTGCCGACGGATATGTGGAAAAAGATTTCGGCACCGGCTGCGTGAAAATCACCCCGGCACACGATTTCAATGACTACGAAGTCGGCAAACGCCACGACACCGTTTTAGTGAACGTGTTCGACTTGGAAGCCAAAGTATTGAGCCAAGCCGAAGTGTTTAACTTCAAAGGCGAAGCACAATCAGGCTTTGCCTTGCCGGAAAACTATGCCGGACTCGACCGCTTTGCCGCACGCAAAAAAATGCTGGCCGATTTGGAAGCGCAAGGCTTGCTGGCCGAAGTGAAACCACACACGCTGATGACGCCGAAAGGTGACCGCACCGGCTCGGTGATTGAGCCTATGCTCACCAGCCAATGGTTTGTGGCGATGTCGGCCACGCCAAACGGCGGCGAGCCGGAGAGTGAGTTTAAAGGCATGAGCTTGGCGCAAAAAGCCAAACACGCCGTTGACAGCGGTGCGGTAAAATTTATCCCTGAAAACTGGGTCAACACCTACAACCAATGGATGAACAATATCCAAGACTGGTGTATCTCGCGCCAATTGTGGTGGGGTCACCAAATTCCGGCTTGGTATGACGCGCAAGGCAATGTATTTGTTGCCCGAAACCAAGCAGAAGCAGAAAAATTGGCCGGCCAAACCGGTTTGACCCGCGATGAAGACGTGTTGGATACATGGTTCTCATCGGCGCTGGTGCCGTTTTCAACCTTGGGTTGGCCGTCTGAAACCGATGAATTAAAAGTCTTTTTGCCAAGCAATGTGTTGGTGACCGGCTACGAGATCATCTTCTTCTGGGTGGCGCGCATGATTATGATGACCACCCACTTCACCGGCAAAGTACCGTTTAAAGACGTGTACATCCACGGCATCGTGCGCGACCACGAAGGCAAAAAAATGTCCAAATCCGAAGGCAATGTGATTGACCCGGTGGATTTGATTGACGGCATCGATTTAGAGCAGCTGTTGGTGAAACGCACCACCGGCCTGCGCCGCCCTGAAAAAGCGCCGCAAGTGGTTGAAGCCACGAAGAAACTCTTCCCCGAAGGCATTCCTGTGTTCGGCGCCGACGCGCTGCGCTTCACTATGGCCAGCTACGCCAGCCTCGGCCGCAGCGTAAACTTCGACTTCAAACGCGCCGAAGGCTACCGCAATTTCTGCAATAAATTGTGGAACGCCACCAATTTCGTGTTGATAAACGTGGAAGACAAAGACTGCGGCCAAAACGAAACCGATCCGTTGGCCTATACCTTTGTTGACCAATGGATTATCGGCCGCCTGCAACAAACCGAAGCCGCCGTGACCGAAGCTTTCGACACCTACCGCTTCGATCTGGCCGCACAAACGCTGTATGAATTCGTGTGGAACGATTTCTGCGACTGGTACATCGAGCTGGCCAAAGTGCAAATCCAAACCGGCTGTCCGACCACACAGCGCACCACCCGCCGCACGCTCGTGCGCGTATTGGAAGTGATCCTGCGCCTGCTGCACCCGATTATGCCGTACATCACCGAAGAGCTATGGCAAACCGTCGCGCCGCTGGCCAACGCCAAGCAAACCGACAGCATCATGATTGCCGCATGGCCGGTAGCCGATGAAGGCAAAATCGTTCAGACGGCCTTTGATAAAATGACCGCGCTGCAAGACCTGATTGGCGCCGTGCGTAACCTGCGCGGCGAAATGGGCATTGCCCCGAACGTCAAAGCGCCGTTGTTTATCGAAGGCAGCAACGACATTGAAGACCTGCTGAAATACCTGCCGTCAATGACACGCCTGACCGAAGCCAAACTGGTTGAAACCCTGCCGGAAGGTGACGATGCTCCAGTAGCCGTATGCAACGGCGCACGCCTGATGCTGAAAGTGGAAATCGACAAAGCCGCCGAAACCGCGCGTCTGACCAAAGAAGCCGAAAAACTGCAAAAAGCCTTGGACAAACTCAACGCCAAACTGAGCAAACCCGGCTACACCGACAAAGCACCGGCGCATTTGGTTGAAAAAGACCGCGCCGAATTGGCCGAGTTGGCAGACAAAATGGCTAAAGTGCAAAGCCAATTGGCGAAATTGAAAGATTGATGATTGAGTTGAATAACTTGATTTTAGTCTTGCAATGATAACAAGGCCGTCTGAAAGTTTATCCTTTCAGACGGCCTTGTACTATATAGTCGGAGAATTGAAAAATGCCTAGGGTCGTGCCTTTTCATACGATTATGTACGGTCTTAGGTTCGCAGCTTTGTATGATTTGTTTACTTCTCCGACTATAAAATTAAGCCTCCAATCAAAACTATTGCGCCACTGCACCAATCACACCTTGCCAAGCATTTTTACCGTCGTGGTTCGCTTTACCGGTAAGTACGCTGCCGTTTGCACCATAAAAGCCACCGCTGAATGTCCCGTTTAAGACAGGCCGGTTGCCGCTGTTGTCGTGAAAAAACAAATGACCGCCGATATCGCCGCGTTCTCCTACTGAGACACGCAACGGGCTTTTGGGTGAACGGTCTTGATGTAATTCCCAAAGGCCGCCCTTATTGTCATGAATCATCATCGACAAGGTTTTGCTGCCGCCGTAGTATTTTGCAGTCACATCAGCGTTCAGGAAATCAGTTGGGCTGTCAGTATAGTGATAATACATATTACCGCGATAGCTGATTTCATTGTCGCTTACCGGGCGGCGCATTTGGCTTCCATCTGCGCTTTGCAGGTAGTGGTAAACAATTTCCGTGCCTTCATATTCGCCGTAATCATTCATTTTTGGGCGGTTGACGGCGGCGAAGCCGTAGTAGCCGGTAATTTTGCCGTTGCTGTCACGCAGCGTGCGGATGTCCTTTTGGATGAATTGGTCTTGTGGCTGAACCAGCTCGATTTCTACCGTTTTACCTTGGCCGTTAAACACCATTTTCAGCGTATCGTCCAGCAGCAGACCGTGACGGTTTTCTAAACTTAACCGGCTGAATACATCTTGGTCACTTTCAACGGCAGTTTTGGGAGCTTCCTCTTTGGGCTGATCAGACTGTGGTGTATTTGCCTCAACTTTGGGCTGAACGGAGTGAGATGGTTTGATGCCGGTTTTCGGTTCTTCCGGCTGCATTTTTACAGGTGGTTGAACTGGATGGCCCGGCTGATCGGCATCGGTATTAGGTGAAGCAGGAACGCTCGGCTTATCGGCCGGTTCATGATTCGGTGTTTCAGATTTGGCCGTCTGCCCAATTTTCTCCGGAGATTGGGCAGACGGTGTCGGCGCAGCACTCGGCGATTTACCGCCGCCACCGCCGCAGGCAGCCAATAGACAAATGCTCAATATAGTGAGCGGAAAGATGTTCAGAAGATTTTTTTCACGTTGCATCATGTCGTTTCCCTTACCTTAATAGTTAAAATCAAAATTATGCGGCTTGGTGGCCGCTATCGCTTTTATTTGTTCTTTGCTTGCTGATTAAGATAGGTTAAATAAGGCTTAGCCTATTTATAAGTTTTCAAGATTTAATCTATTATACGACTCGCATAATAGCCGAACCAAATGCTGTTATCGATTTTGAAACGATAACAAGAGAAAGTGTTGCTTTTAGAGTATTAGAGCTATTCAACTAAATTTCAATAAAGTATTTATATGCCTAATTGATTTTTCAGACGGCACATATAAATAACGTATAATCCGATTATAACGCTGATTAAAGATCAAAGATTATGCAACCACCCACCGAAAACCATCATCAAAACTGAACCGTTTCCAAAAAAAAAAATGCCACCGATGAAGCCCAAGCAGGAAAAGTGGGCGGATATTTCCGCAGAGCACGGCTTAAGTGGCGAATGGGCGGTAGCTGCGTGCTTGGATGAAACGCAGGTGAGTGATGAGCAGATTGAGATGATTGAGATGATTGCAAATTTGTTTGGCAGATAAAGTAAAATGCCGTCTGAAGACAATATGTTTTCAGGCGGCATTTTCAGTTCGATCCTATTTTATTGCGAAACATTCAATTTTTTCTGTTCCAACTTCATCACGCCGCGGTGGGTCATGTAGCAGCAGAAAATACAAGCCACTACGGCGAACAGTAGCAGGTAGAAGCCAGCGTCCCAGCCGTAGCGTTCAGCCAAAATACCGAACAGGGCGGTACCGGAGAAGCTGCCCAACACATAGCTCAACAGGCCGCGCAAGCCGGTGGCGGAACCAGCAGCGAATGACGGCACCAATTCGATGGTTTGCAATGACGATAAGAACATCGGCACGTAAATCAAGCAGCCGACAATGCCCGCGCCGATGGTGACGGTGGACAAGTCTTGTCCACCCCAGTAGGCGAAGATGGCGGCGCCCACACCAAGCAAGGTGACGATAGCCAACGGCATGCGTTTGCCTTTGAAGTATTTGTCGGTCACATAACCGGCCAGCAGGGTTGACGGAATCGCTGCCCATTCGAAAATGGCAAACGCGGTAGCCATTTGGCCTTTACTGAAGCCTTTGGTTTCCAAGAGATACAGCGGCAGCCAAGTCAATACGCCGAAGCGGATCATGTAGGTGAAGACGTCGATAAAGGAAACGAACCAAACATTGATGTCTTTTAAGATGTATTCTTTGAAAATCTGCCAAGTGGTTAAGTTGACGTCTTCGGTTTTAGTCACCACCAATTCTTCGTCGGCATTGTTCAGAATTTGGTTCATCGGCGGCAAACCTTCGTTGTAGGTACGGCCTTTACCGAAAATGTAGAAAATCAAAGCTACTACGGCTGCAATGGCGGTCGGCACGATAAAGTGCGCGGCCTGCCAATGTTCCGTACCGAGCCAAGCGATGGCGCCACCGGCAATCGGTGCTACCAAGCCGCCGCCGACGTTGTGGGAAATATTGAAAAAGGCGGTGGTCACGCCGCGTGATTTACGTGGGAACCAGCTGGCCAATACCACATAAGCCGGGCCTGCGCCCATGCCTTGGAAAATGCCGTTGAGGATACACAGAAACAGGAAAATCCAAAATGAAGCGGAAAAACCCATCATTAGGTTGACCACGCCCGACATCACCAAACCGAAGATCATAAAGTGTTTCGGATTGGATTTGTCTGCCAGCGCCGACATCACACCTTTACTGATGCCGTACACCACCAACATGGTGCCGGAAATAAAGCCGATGTCTTTTTTGGTAAATCCGAACTCGCTGATTAATTCAGGCGATGAGAGCAGGAAGTTGTTGCGCAGGATATAGTAGGCGGCATAGCCGATGAAAATGCCGAATAAAGCCTGCCAACGCAAGCGGTTGTATCGGTCGAGTATTTCCGCTTCGGGTACAGGCGTGCCCGGTTTGGACTTCAAGAATGACAACATAAAACATCCTTAGATTTACATGGGAAAAATAAATCAAGCTGCGCAAAGCCTGCAGATTGATTGCTAGAAGGAAAGATAAATATTACAAAATTGTGACAATTGTAATGTAATGCTAAGTAGCCGCCTACTCAATTACCTATCAAACTTGACTTATGACAATTAAAAGGGCCGTCTGAAACTTATTCCTGTTTCAGACGGCCTGAGGCCTTTATTCATAAATTTTCAAATCATTCAAAAATGAAACAATACCAAGCTCAAGGCAATCACGGCCATGCCGGAAGTCAGGCCGTACACGGTTTCGTGGCCGTCTGAATAGCGTTTGGCGGCGGGCAATAATTCGTCTAAGGCAAGAAACACCATCACGCCGGCGATGATGCCGAATACGCTGCCGAAAATGGCCGGAGAGAGAAACGGTTTGAGCAGGGTGTAGCCCAAAATTGCGCCCAAAGGTTCGGCCAAACCGGACGCAAGGCAGGCTAAGACGGTAAGTTTGCGGTTGCGCGTGGCGAAGTAAACCGGCGCAGCAATCGAAATACCTTCGGGAATGTTGTGTATGGCAATGGCAAAAGCCAGTGGCATGCCGAGTGTCGGGCTTTCGAGTGTGGCGAAAAAAGTGGCCAAGCCTTCGGGGAAATTGTGCGCGGTGATGGCAAACGCCGCCATCATACCGATGCGGGCGACGTGTTGACGGCGGCTTTCTTGGAACGCAGGATCGTTGGCATCTAAAGTTTCGTGCGGGTTGGGCACAAGGCGGTCAATCAGTGCAATGGCGGCCATGCCGATTAAAAAAGCAATCGTGGCGGCAGCAAAGCCATGCGATTCGCCGTGGGCTTGAGCGAAAGCTTCTCTGGATTTGTCGAAAATTTCGGTGAGCGGCACATAAACCATCGCGCCACCTGCAAAGGCCAAACCAAACGATAAGGCGCGAGGATTGGGTGTTTTGGAAAACATACCAAGCCGCTGCCCAATACGGTAAACAAGCCCGCGGCCAGCGTGATGCCGAAGGCCGTCCAAAGATTAGATGAGCTGATTTCTAACATGATGTGTGTGATGACGTTATTTATTAAAACGCAAACAGATTATTATAAAAAATAATAGTTATCATTAATATTTTTTGAGTGAGCGAGTGTGGAGCGGCGCATTAATTTTGCTGTGTGGAGCGGCGATAAAATAATTGAACAATAAGCCCTGATGCAGGTAACGCGGTTTAGCCGTAAAAATTCGGTGCAAGGCTTGAAAAAACGCGGCGACTGGGGGAAACTGATGCCGATTTCAATATAAAGGAGCTGCCATGAGCCAACCGATTTTAGCCGTTACCAGCGGCGAACCTGCCGGTATCGGCCCCGATATTTGTTTGGATGTGGCTTTTGCCGATTTGCCTTGCCGTCCGGTGGTGTTGGGTGACAAGACTTTATTGCAACAGCGTGCCGATATGCTGGACAAAACCGTGCAATTGGTTGATTTTGATGCGCAAAGGCCGTCTGAAAAACAAAGCGGCGTATTGGAAGTGTGGCATGTGCCGCTGAATCAACCATGCGAAGCAGGCCGTCTGAATCCGGATAATGCGGCGTATGTATTGCAATTATTGGATACGGCTTACCAAGGTATTTCAGACGGCCTGTTTGCCGGTATGGTAACCGCGCCGTTGCACAAAGGCGTGATTAACGACGGCCATGCCAGTGGGCATTTTTTCAGCGGCCACACCGAATATTTGGCCGAAAAAAGCCATACCGAGCAAGTGGTGATGATGCTTGCCGGCGGCGGCTTGCGCGTGGCTTTGGCTACCACGCATCTGCCGTTGAAAGACGTGGCCGCAGCGATCACGCAGCCGTTGGTGGAATCGGTGGCGCAGATTCTGCACGCCGATTTGCGCGATAAATTCGGCATTGCCTGGCCGCGTATTTTGGTGACGGGCTTGAATCCGCATGCGGGCGAGGGCGGTCATTTGGGTTGGGAAGAAATCGAGGTGATTATACCCGCGCTGAACAATTTGCAAGCACAGGGCATCGATGTGCGCGGGCCTTATCCGGCCGATACCGTGTTCCAGCCGTTTATGCTCAAAGATGCCGACGCGGTATTGGCGATGTATCACGACCAAGGCTTGCCGACCTTGAAATACGCGGGCTTCGGGCAGGGCGTAAACGTGACTTTGGGTTTGCCGTTTATCCGCACATCGGTGGACCACGGCACAGCGTTGGATTTGGCGGGCAGCGGTAAAGCCGATTCGGGCAGCCTGATGATGGCGGTGGCAACCGCATTGGCAATGGCGCGCAACGGGCAGGTTCAGGCCGTCTGAAAATCGCATGTTTCAGACGGCTATTTGTTATACAATCACACCATTGCTTTTAATCACAGAGAGTCATCATGCAATACCGAATCCGCCGTCAAGGCGACCAAGTTCAAGAACATCCGGATCAGATGCCGTCTGAAAGCTGGGAGCGCCATACCTTGCGCGAAGTGCTTTTTGAAGCCTATCAAGACCGCCGACGCGCCCGCTTTTGGAAAAACTTTTGGCGTGTGATCGGCTTGCTGTTGTTTCTGTCGTTTATCTTCAGCATGAGCCAAGGCGGTAAGAAAAACAGTCCGATTGCAATCGGCACCAACAAAGCCCATACTGCCGTGATTAACTTAAACGGCACCATCGGCGGGGGGTACGGCGATCAAGTGCAGATGTTGCGCGAGAGCATGGAAGCAGCGTATAAAAACGGCAATGCCAAAGCGATTGTGATTCGTGCCAACAGCCCGGGCGGCTCGCCGGTGGTGTCGAATATTGCGTTTAACGAAATACGCCGTCTGAAAGCCTTGCATAAAAATGTGCCGGTATATGTGGTGGCGGAAGATACTTGTGCTTCAGGTTGCTATTACATTGCCGCGGCCGCCGATAAGATCTATGCAGACCCGTCCAGCGTAGTCGGCAGCATTGGTGTGATTAGCGGCGGTTTTGACGCTTCGGAAATGATGGATAAACTTGGCATCAAACGCCGTTTGAAAACATCAGGCAGCAATAAAGGCATGGGCGACCCGTTTATCCCGGAATCGCCCGAGCAGGCGAGAATTTGGCAGCAAATGCTGGATCAAATTCACGGCGAATTCATTAAGGCTGTGCGCGAAGGCCGAGGCAACCGTTTGAAAGAAAATCCTGATATTTTCAGCGGCCGTGTTTATACCGGCTTGGAAGCGAAAAATGTCGGGCTGATTGATGATTTTGGCAGCATTTACAGTGTGGCGCGCGATGTGGTGAAAGCGCCGGAATTGGTGAATTACACGCCGGAAGACGATTTAACCAAGTTGCTGAGCCGCCGTTTTGGTGCGGAAGTGAAAGCGAAAGTGGAAGAAACTTTGGCAGATATACTGCGTTGAGCGAGGTTGATTTATTCAGGCCGTCTGAACATCAGGCTTGGTGTTCAGACGGCCTTTTGGCATGTGATCTAACAATTCACCTGCTGAATTTTTTCGTTGATAAAACCAATAAAGCTGCGCACCTTCGCACTCAAAAAGGCGCGGTCGACATAAGCGGCATTGAGTTGTTCGTTAATCATGGTGTATTCGGGCAGCAGGCGCACGAGCGAACCGTCTTCTAAATCTTTTTGCACCACCAACAGCGGCTGATAGCCGATGCCGCCACCGGTTTTGACCAGTTCGCGAACCATCAGCGTATTGTCGGTAAGCATCACCGGTTTCAAGCTCAGTGTGGCTTTTTCTCCGCTGGCGGTGTGGGTTATTTCGACATTGCGCTGGTTGGTGTAGGACGGCAGAATCGCTTGGTGTTTTCCCACTTCTTCAAGCGTGGTCGGCTTGCCGTGTTGTCGGATGTATTCGGGTGAAGCCACCAAAACAAACTGAATCACCGCCAAGGGTTTCACAATCAGTGAAGGGTTGGGCGTTTTGGACACGCGCAAGGCCAAATCGAAACCTTCGGCAATCAAATCGACGTGGCGGTTGTCGAGCACCAAATCCAGCGTGACCTCAGGATAGCGTTCGCGGTATTCCACCAACCAGCTGCTGAACAGGCCGTTGGCAAACCAAAGCGGCATGGTTACGCGCAGCATGCCTTGCGGTTTGTCGGTGCCGCCGGCGGCTTTTTGCGCGGCGGTGTCGAGAGTGTCGAGTGCGTAGCTGCATTGGTGGTAGTATTCTTCGCCCGCCTCGGTTAAGTGCAGGTTGCGGCTGTTGCGGTGTAACAGCTTGGCTTGAATGGTGTTTTCCAAATGGCTGACGTGTTTGCTGGCCATGGCGGTGGAAATATTGAGCTGTTCGGCGGCGCGGGTAAAGCTGCCGTTCTGCACCACATGGCGAAAGACCTTAAGACTGAATAAGGTATCCATATTTTCTTATCCGGAAATGGTGTATCAATGAAAATAGTATATATTAACCAAAAGGAATTATCTATACTGCGTTTATTGAGATTAAACCACTAGAAAGCAAAATAATGAATTTCTTAACTCGTTTCCAACCCATGCTCTTGTCGATTCTGCGTATTGCCACAGCGTATATGTTTATGCTTCACGGTACGGCCAAGTTGTTTGCCCTGCCTTATATTGAAAGGTTTGACGGTTTGCAGATTTTTTCGATTTACGGCTTGGCCGGCATTTTGGAATTTGTTGGCGGGATTTTACTGCTGCTGGGCTTGTTTACCCGCCCTGTAGCGTTTATCCTGTCGGGGCAGATGGCGGTGGCCTATTTTATGGCGCACGCCGAACCCAACGTTTTACTGCCTTTGTTGAACGGTGGCGAAGCAGCCGCTTTGTTCAGCTTTATCTTCATTTATATTGCCGCAGCAGGCGGCGGCGCGTGGGCGGTGGATAATCAGTTTAAAAAATCTCATTGATATAAAAGGAATGAAAATGGCTTATCAAGATTTACAGCAAGCAGCAGAAACCCGTCGTTCTATTTACGGACTGAACAAAAACCTGCCGATCAGCAACGACGAAATCAAACAAATCATCGAGCATGCCGTGTTACACACGCCATCTTCGTTTAATTCGCAATCAACACGTGTGGTGGTGCTGTTTGGCGTGGAACACGAAAAAGTACGGGGCTTTATAGAAGATGCCTTGCGCCAAATCATTCCGGCCGAAAAATTTGCACCGACTGAGCAAAAATTGAGCGGTTTCAAAGCCGGAGCCGCGACTGTTTTGTTCTTTGAAGACCAAACCGTGGTGAAAGGTTTGCAAGAGCAGTTCCCGTCTTACGCGGAAAACTTCCCGATTTGGGCCGAACACACCAACGCCATTCACTAGTATGCGGTTTGGGCGACTCTAGCTGCGGCCGGTGTCGGTGCCAACCTGCAACACTACAATCCGCTGCCGGATGCTGCGATTGCTAAAGAATATGACTTGCCGGAAAGCTGGCAGCTGCGCGCACAAATGGTTATCGGCGGTATTGAAGTGCCGGCGGGTGAAAAAGAATTTGCACCATTGGCAGAACGTTTGAAGGTATTTGGTGCGTGATTTTTGATTGAACAGAATCACGCCAATAGGCCGTCTGAAACTTTTCAGACGGCCTTTATCTTTGTATTTTTCAAGCAAACAACATTACAAGCCCGGGAACATCCCTTTCATGCCCTTCATGCCTTTAGCCATTTTCATCAGCTTCGACATGCCGTTGCCGCTGAACATTTTCATCATTTGTTGAGACTGCTCGAATTGCTTCAGCATTTTGTTTACTTCCTGCACGTTGGTACCGGCGCCGGCGGCGATGCGGCGTTTGCGGCTGGCTTTGATTAAAGCAGGATTGGCACGTTCTTTCGGGGTCATTGAATTGATAATAGCTTCAACTTTGCCCATGGCCTTTTCGGCGGTGCCTTCGGGGATTTGCTTGGAAATCTGGCCGAGTTCGCCAGGCATTTTCGACATCAGGTTTTCCAAACCGCCCATATTGCGCATCTGTTGGATTTGTTCTTTAAAGTCATTCAGATCGAAGCTTTTGCCTTTTTGGATTTTCTTCGCCATCTTGGCGGCAGCTTCTTCATCGATGCCGCGCTGAACGTCTTCAATCAGGCTCAATACATCGCCCATCCCCAAAATGCGGCTGGCGATGCGGTCTGGGTGGAACGGTTCCAAGCCGGTGACTTTTTCGCCGATACCGATGAATTTAATCGGTTTTCCGGTCACATGGCGCACAGACAAAGCCGCACCGCCGCGTGCATCGCCGTCCATTTTGGTCAGAATGACACCGGTAAGCGGTAAGGCTTCGTTGAAGGCTTGAGCGGTGTTCACCGCATCTTGGCCCAGCATGGAGTCGATGACAAACAGCGTTTCCACCGGATTGACGGCTGCATGAAGCGCTTTGATTTCGTTCATCATCTCTTCATCGATGGCCAGGCGGCCGGCGGTATCGACCATCAGTACATCATAGAAATGCTTTTTGGCATAATCCACCGCGGCGCGGGCGATATCGACCGGCTTTTGACTGATGTCGGAAGGGAAAAAATCCACACCGACTTGTTCGGCCAATAGGCGCAATTGCTCAATCGCAGCAGGGCGGTAAACGTCGGTAGACACCACCAGAATTTTTTTCTTCTGCTCGGTTTTCAGTAAGCGTGCCAATTTGCCGACAGTTGTGGTTTTACCTGCGCCCTGCAAACCGGCCATTAACACTATGGCAGGCGGGGTAACAGATAAATCCAGTGACGTGTTTTCTTTGCCCATCAATTCGATCAGGGCATCGTTTACCACGCCGATAAAGGCTTGGTCGGGTGTCAAGCTGCCGGCTACTTCTTGGCCGAGTGCTTTTTCTTTGACGTTGTTGATGAATTCCTTGACGACCGGTAAGGCAACGTCGGCTTCCAATAAAGCCAGACGGACTTCACGCAAAGCTTCTTTAATATTGTCTTCTGTTAATTTTGCATGGCCGCGGATGTTTTTCAAAACGCTGCTGAAGCGGCTGGTTAAGTTGTCTAACATGCTTATCCTTGATAATGAGAATAGCTGCCCACAAGAGAGCATTATTTGATAAAATAAAATCGGTTTTATTTTACACTATCGCACGCAGTTATGAATATGCGTACAGAGAAAGTTTGTTATGCCGATAATTTTGATTTGTCTGATGCTGGTGTATGCCGGCTTATCGGGCTTTGTGTGGATGCGCCATAAAAAACACAATAATCAAGCGTATCCCATCCATGCCGAATTAATGGTACTGGGCGTGGCGTTGCTGGTACATGGCGCGACCTTATTGATGCCGGTATTGAAAGATCAGGTGTTGATTACAGGTTTCGGCTATTCCATCAGCCTGATTGTCTGGCTGATGCTGATGATGTATTGTTTGGGCAGCTTCTTTTATTGTTTGCGCGGATTGCAATTACTGTTATATCCGTGTGCCGTGCTGTCTTTATTATTAGGTATGATTTTCCCAGGGAAATTCATCGGCTATGAAATCAGCGATATACCATTTATGCTGCATGTGGGTACATCATTATTGGCATACGGCTTATTTGGAATTGTCACATTGTTTGCCGTATTGATTTTGCTTCTGAACCGAAGCCTGCATAAACGCAAAATGTCTTCATTGGTAACATTTTTGCCGCCCCTGTTGAGCTTAGAAAAATTAATGTTCCGCGGTATGTTGGTTGGCTTTGTTTTGCTGACTTATTCTGTAGTCAGCGGAACTTTCTTCGCTGAAAGTGTATTTGGCAAGCCGGTAACCTTTACCCATAAAACTGTATTCGGTATTTTATCTTGGCTGATTTACGGTGGTTTATTGCTCAAACACAGTATGATGGCATGGCGTGGGAAGAAAGCTGCGATTTGGACGATTATCGGTTTTAGCAGTTTGGTACTGGCTTATGTCGGCAGTAAGTTTGTCTTAGAAATTATCTTGCCGCAATAAGCAAAATGGAAAAGAGCTGCTATGGAAGCAGCTCTTTTATTGGGATATTGCTTTGGTATTACCAGTCTCTTCTATTATTTTATAACCTTTGCTATCTTGGCTTTTTCTAAGTCGGCTGAAAATGAATTCATCACGACCATGACTTAAATGTAATAGATAGTTAACAAATGCGCAAGTATTATTTTGAATGATTTTCTACCACTAAAGTATTAAATAGAAATACATTTTGGTTGTAGGTTATGTTGAAGGTTATAGAGACATAGGCCGTCTGAAAAATTTGATTTCAGACGGCCTATGTTGATTGAGTGGCTGCTGTTTGGTATGGGGTTTTGAGATTTTTGTAATTTAGTAA